>CAZSLS010000023.1:0-49613 GCA_964607575.1 uncultured Planctomycetaceae bacterium
TAAGCCTGCTCGATGCACACCCCGCCAACTTTCCGCAAGTTCGCCAGGGTGAACGCCAGCCTGGATATCTTCTTCGGATCGCCCCTTACGAAGTGTGCGGTATCGTACCTCAGATCGAAATAGGCCTTGGCGGGATTGGGATACCGGTTGTATTTGCCATACGCCCAGAGGCGTTCGGCGATGCTGATCTTCGTGTCGGCGAGGTAACGCGACAGCTCGTAAGGCATGGTCTTGAGGTCGTAGCGCATCTTCCGGGTCGTGTAGTATTTGAACGCCTCGGAAAGGGACGCGGGATTGGGCTGCTCGTGATAGGGTCCCGCCGCCCGACTGGTCGCAAAAGCCGTCACCAACTCGGCGAACGCCAGGAGCTTCTTGTCTCCGGCGCCCTTGAGCCGGGCCACCGCCTTCAGCGAATCTGCCGGTTCGCTCACATCCTGCATACCGCGAAACAACAATCTCGACAGCCCGCGATTCGCCACGAGCCATTTGAACAACTCCTTGCCGTCCTTGAACGCACCGGCCCGGGCGGCCTTGGGCTTGGGCTTGCCCTTGGTGTCGATGGGCTCGAACTTCAACTCCATCGCCACCTTACCGTACGCGCAGGCCCGCAGCACGTAGATCAGATCGGTCATCGCCGCGAAATCCCTGACCTTGCCCGTTGACAACCGCCCCATGATCGCACCTTTGACCCGAGCGGACAGTGCGTCGAACTCGCCGTTCTCCGCCGAGCGTTCCAACTCGGAGAGGGCTATTTTGGCCATCCACGTATCGCCGGCGCGGGCGGTTGATGCGCCCGGAATCCCGGTCCAGGCGCCGAGACAAAGCAGCAGTGCGGACACCGCGATACGTTTCCTTACAGATTTCACCGAATAATCCCTTCCAAAGGAGTTCCCTCCCCCCGCATTATCCTTACCGGAGACTACCGAATCAAGAAAAAGCGGCGCCTCAGGATGCCACTTGCGGCGGTTTCCCGCGGGCAGGTACGATCGCCCAGAGGGCGAACATCGCCCCCGCCGCCAGCGGCCAGACCACTATCGACCAGAGGGGCGATAAACCTCCCTGTGCGCCGCGCGGGGCTGCAACGTCCCAGGCCTGCATTACCGGAGAAAGCCTCCACAACGCCCCGTGCCAACCCGCCGGCGAGAAGAACTCCACCGACACATACCACAACCACGGCAGGCCCATCGCCGCGAAGATCGAACCGAACATTACCGCCGCCCCCCCCGCCTTGCGCGACGCCAACCACGCACCGCACACCCACGCCACGGGCCAGAATCCGCAAACGTACACCATCCCGCGAATCGCATCGGAAGGAACCGAACCACTCAACCACACCGCCGGTACGAAGAACGCGGCGCCCAGAAGCGTCCAGAAGAATGTCTCGACAACCGCATCAGGCCACCACCGCCACGAGCGCCCCGACGAAGCGCGAAACAGGACAATCAGCGGATACACCACCAGGTAGAACGCCACCTGTGCGACCACCAGGGTCTGAACGGCGGGAACGGATACCGGAGAGTATGGGTCGACAGAACCCCCGATGCTCCACGGCCAGAGCCCAACGGCCAGACCGATCAGCATCGCCGCAAGGTAGAACAGCCCCGCTGGACGCCAAGCCGCACTCAAAGCACCGCCGGCGCCCGGCGATTCTTCAGCGATATATCCGTTAGTACCGCCCGGGTTCATTCATACGGGTCTTCAAGCTGCAGGTTCATACCCGGCGTGCCTGCGAGTCTGCCGCGATACCTCGCGACGTGATCGTCCAGGGCTTTCATCTTCTGCCGGGTCGACACATTGTAGTCGATACCGTCGAGATGTGGAAACCGCCCGAACTTGAAGTCCGAATTTCCCGCCGAGAACGACAGGTGCGGTGCGACCGTGCTTCGCCGCCCCGCGTAGTTTCTGACGTCCACGCGAGTGATCTGCTGACCGTATTTGCGGGTCTTCAGCAGAGCCGTGAGTTTCAGACCCGCTTCGAGGGCCTTGGTGTCCCACAACTCCCCCGGTTTGGGCGCCGGAGGGTCCATCTCGCCGTCAAGTTCGATAATGATGTAGTGAATGCGCCACGGTTTGGCGTCTCTGGGCACGTCGGCAAGTTCTACGAAATCTTCCTGGCGCGGTTTCTTGCCTTCGCGCCCGGAGATGATAGCGGTCCAGCGGGGCACTTCGGGAATCCTCCGCGAATCCTTCAGACGAATACCCCGATCATCGACGAAGTAGAATCGCTTCCTCCATGCCACCATCGCCGCGGGTTTTCTAAACTCGCAGTCAACCCGCACGAATGGCCTGCCGTCGGGGTCGCGCGCCTTCCGCACAGACACCACCTTTCGCACCCACGGGTTAGCGCCCGCCCTTGCCGCTATGGTGTCGGTCAGGTCGACGTCATCGTATCGGGCCTTGTTGTGGGTGGCGAAGGATTTGGCGATTTTATACGCCAATTCCGCCGGCATCCAGGACGGTCGACCGGACACCTGCAAACGCACCGGCGTGTTCCGCTTGGAACGGGTGGTCTCCCGGACGTGCGATTCAAGCCGCGACATCCCCCATCCAACCGCGACGACAATGAGACACAGCACGATGACGCGCAAAACCATCTGCAGCGTTCCGGTCTTGTTCTCGCTGCTCATGCCATCCCACCACCTGCGTATGAATGAAGGGCCCGAGCCCTTGCGCGAAGTACGTCTGCGAGTTGTTCTTGTCTTCCGTGACATATCAGCCTTCCTTACATCGTTTCCGCACCGGCGGGCGTCCCAGCGTCGCTCAGCTATCTGCTCATTGCCATTGCCGCAATACCGTCAACCAGTTTCTCGAAGCTGATCCCGGCGGCCGCGGCGGCCTTGGGGACCAGCGAATGACTCGTAAATCCGGGGATCGTGTTGATCTCCAGAACGTTTGGCACGCCGTCATGGTCGAGGATAAAATCCACCCTCGACAGGTCGCGGCAGCCCAGTATGCGATGGGCATTGAGCGCATCGTCCTGCATACGATTTACGGTCTGCTCGTCGAGACCGTGGGTAAATACATACGAAGTTTTCGCGTCATCGTCATACTTGGCCCGGTAGTCGTAGAATCTCCCGTCGGGAACAATCTCCAGCACCGGAAGCGCCGAGTTACCGATTATACCGACGGTGAACTCGCGCCCGGGCAGGTAGCGTTCGAGCATCGCCCGCCCGTATTTGTCGACCAGGTATTCCAAAGCCTCGTTGCGCTGCTGCATGTCGGTGGCGAGCGCAATATCGACACTGGAACCCCCGTCAACGGGTTTCAGTACGACCGGAGGGGGGAGTTCCTTGAGCCATCCGGTAATCTGCTCGACCGAGTGGAACTCCTCGACGATCATCCAGTCCGGAGTGGTCAGCCCGCCCCGCTTGAGTATCTGCTTGGTCGCGGCTTTGTCCATGCCCACGCGGCTGGCGCGTGCGTTCGAACCGGTATATCGCAGACTCCGCGCCTCGCAGAGCGTCTGGACCTCACCGGACTCGCCGAACTCGCCGTGCAGTGCGATAAAGACCACATCCAGCCCATCGCGATCGAGCGCGATGGTGTCCTGCGGGGAGATGTCGGCACGGGTCACCTGGTGCCCGACTGATTCCAATGCATCTGCGATAGCCGCACCACTGAGCAGTGATATCTCACGCTCTGACGACGGTCCGCCCATCAGGACGGTAACGTCCAGTGCTCGCTGGGTTTCGGGCAACTCAATCACAGTGCCATCCTTGGCTGGGGCGGTTTCATCCATAAAGAATCACCAGACCTCTATTTCCATCTCCAGATACACCTGCGAGTTCTTGTAAACGGTCTCGCGGATCATGTTAACGAGTTTCAGCACGTCCGAGGCCTTTGCGCCATCATCGACGAGGATGAAGTTCGCATGCTTATCTGAAACGAATGCCCCGCCGACTCGCCGGCCCTTCAGACCCGCCCGGTCGATGAGCGCACCGGCCGACAGCCCGCGCGGGTTCTTGAAGATGCAACCGGCATTTCGATGGGCGAGAGGCTGGGTGTTTTTTTTGTATATCCAGATCTGCTTGACCTGTTTGAGTATTCTGTGCGGGTCGTCCTCTGACAGCGTGAAAGTGGCGGACAGTATGAACGGAGCGCTGATATTCGAACTTCTGTAAGCGAAAGCCAGGTCCGGGCGGTGGCGGGTGAATACCTCGCCGTTGGGGGCCATTACGTCAACGGACTGGATAACGCTTCCGATGTCTCCGAAGGCGCCGCCCGCGTTCATTTTGACGCACCCGCCGATGGTTCCGGGTATTCCGGTGAGGCACTCCATTCCGGCCAGTCCGTCGCGAACGCACCGCAGCACGAGCCTGCCCATATCCGCACCGGCATTGGCGCGCAGCCCACTATCGAGAATCGTAGTTTCTCGGAAGTAATCCCCGCCCAGGTGAATTACGGCGCCCTTGACGCCGGCGTCGTCGATCAGGATGTTGGCGCCGCTTCCGAGAACGTATATGGGTATTTCGTTTTCGCGACATCGCCTGACGACTTCGCCGAGTTCCTCGACGGTAGTCGGTTCGATGTAATAGGTCGACGGTCCGCCGAGCTTCAACCACGTGCGCGGCGCCAGCGGGTAGTCTTCCTTAACTATCTTCTCTAAGCCAGTGAACAATTTCATCAGCCACTTCCCAGACGTTTCCAGCCCCCATGGTAACCACGAGGTCTCCGGTTTGGACGATATCCTTCAAGTGCGTCACTATTTCCTCGAACGATTTAAGGTAAATCGCCTCGCCTCCGTGCAGGCGAATCTGTGAGACGAGGTCGTCGGAACAAATGTAATCCTTCTCGCGCTCGGAGTCTCGGACAAAATAAATATCGGGCACTATAACATCGTCGGCCTTACCGAAACTGCTGGCGAAATCCTTCAGTTGGAACCGCGTGCGGCTATGCTGGTGAGGCTGAAACACGCATATCAGACGCCGCGGTTTGTAGTAGTCCCGAATCGCCTTGAGCGTAACCTGTATTTCCGTGGGATGGTGGGCGTAATCGTCAATAACGGTAACGCCCCGATCGGTGGTCTTGAGCATCATGCGCCGCCGCGCGCCGGTATACTCTTCCAGCCGGCGGACAATTTCTTCGGCATCGACCCCGGCATGATGCAGTATCGCGATGGCGGCCAGTGAATTGTACGCATTATGCAGACCGATCAGCGGAACTTTCAGGTGGCAGAATTCCTGCTCGTTCATCGTTACGCCCATCGTCACCATACCGTCTTCGTGCTGCACATCGGTACCCCGCCACATGCATCCATCAGCCAGACCGAACGTCTCGACCTCGCAGGCCGCATCCGCAACGGTCTTCATCGAGTTGCGGTCGTCACCGTTGACCACGACAATCCCGTCAGGCGGAACTTTCGCGACAAACTGCTTGAACGCTTCGACTATCTCATCGATGTCCCTATAGCTGTCGGGATGGTCGTACTCGACGTTGAGGATAGCGGCGTATTTCGCCTCGAGGTTCAGGAAGCTCCTGTCGAACTCGCAGGCTTCAGCCACGAAGTGTGTTCCCTTACCCACACCGCTGGGCCCGCCAAGCTGATCCACCGTGGCGCCCACGACGAAGTTCGGGTCGAACCCCGCGGCGCGCAGCACGTAGGCGACCATACCGGTGGTGGTACTCTTACCGTGCGTTCCGGCGATGGCGATCCCGGTACTCTCGCCCATCATGCGCCCGAGCATCTTGCTGTACTTGACGACCTCTATTCCGCGCTCGGCGGCGGCGATCAGTTCGGGATTGCCTTCGTGGATCGCCGCCGAGTGGACCACCAACTCGCAATCCGCGGGAATGTTATCGCCGCACTGTCCGATGCTGATACCCATACCGAACTCCATCAGGCGTCTCGTAGCGGCGCTGGAGGCCATGTCGGATCCGCTGACAATCGCGCCCCGCCTGGCCAGCATCTCGGCCAGTGCTCGCATACCGCAACCGGCGATACCGATCATGTGAACGTGGAGTGTGGCGAACGGACTCGAAACGGTATCTGCGGGGTCGAGTTCTTCTTGTTTTCTGGCGTCGGTACCTTCAGTCATACTCGCACTATAACCCTTCGTCTTACCCACTGCGCAATAACATATGTGTCCGTCCTCCAGCGGACGCACCCATACACGGTTCTATATACTCTATCGCCCCTCCGAGGCCAAATCCTTTAGCCCGTGCGTAGCTTAGGATGCACTCCATTCACGCGTCCTCAAGCATCCAGTCCGCTACATCTTTCGCGGCGTTGGGGCGGGCCATTGACACAGCCGAGGCTCGCATGGATTCCAGGCGTTCTGAATCGCCCAGTATACCAATCAGTCGCTCGCGGAGCATGCGAACATTCGCCGGTCCGTCGGCGGCGTCGGTGCATATAATCGCCGCTCCGCACTCTTCCAGCGGGGCGGCGTTGAGCCTCTGGTGCTCGTCGGCGTGATACGGATAAGGCATTATTACCGCTGGAGTTCCACTGGCGGCGAGTTCGGCGGCGGTCGACGCGCCGCCCCGACAAAGGGCCAGGTCAGCCGCTGCGTACGCCAAATCCATCCGGTCGCAGTAGTTCAGCACTACCGAGGGTATCGTCTTGCAGTCGGTGGGGTCAGCGACTTCGGTTACTTGTGAATGACCTGTCACGTGAAGCATCTGCCAACTATCGGAAAACTCGCCCAGGTCATCACCCAGCATCGCAATCGCCACGTTTATGCTCGCTGCCCCCTGGCTACCGCCGTTGACCAGGAGCGTCTTTCGATTGGGGTCCAGGGAGAAGTGTTCAATCGCCTCGTTGCAATCGGCGTCTGCGAATCCGCGGCGGATGGGGCAGCCTACGGTTTTGGCGCGGCGGGCTATCTCCGGTGCGAACCCTCCCGCGGTGGAATCGAACTGCGTGAACACCACGTCGACGTATTGCCCCAGATATCGATTCGCCTTTCCCGGTACGGCGTCGGGATTGAGCATCGCTGTGCGGATACCGGCTTTGGATGCTTCCTTGACGAGCGGCGCCGCGGCGAACCCTCCGGTGCCCAGCACCGCCGCCGGCTTGAGGTCTCTCAGCAACGTGCGGGCGAGCTTCCGACTCCGCCACCACGAAAGGAGAAACCCGGGCGCCGCACGAAGTCGCCTTGGCAGCGGTCGAATCGGTTGGGGTACTATGGCGTAAGGCATGGGCGCCAGTACGCGGCGGTCTATTGGCCTGTTGCTGCAGGCGAAGACTATCGCCGCATCGCCTCTGGCTTCCAGCACCTGCTCAGCCACCGCCAGTGCGGGATACAGATGCCCTCCGGTCCCCCCGCCGGCGAAAATGTACGTCGCTCTGCTCAAAAGTATAGCTCCCGATTTCCGGGCAGGTATCCCGGTTGATTCTGAAGGTACGAATCGACCGGTGAAATGTAAAGGCGCCGCCCGCGGAACTATCCGTCAGGTGGCTCGGGCATCCGCCGTCGCTTGGCGCCGGCGGAGACTGAGACTATCAGCGATGCGGCGCCGGCGGTAACCAGCAGTGCGGTCCCGCCCACCGAGACGAACGGAAAGCTCATTCCCGTCGGTGGGGCCGCAACGGTATCTACGGCTATGTGGAGCACCATTTGGATGGCTATCATGGCGCCTAGCGCCCCGGCCAGGATGAACCCGAAGCGATCCGGCGCGTTTGTCGCGGACTTGCGGGCAAACCATATCCACATTATCACCAGCCCCATCAGCAACATCGCCCCGACGAAGCCCCATTCCTCGCTGAAGCTCGCAAAGATGAAGTCGGTGCTGCGTTCGGGCAGGTACTGCTGTTTGATGATACCCTTTCCCAATCCCTTACCGAACCATCCGCCGGTCAGAATCGCAAGGAGACTCTGACGGGGCTGGTACGCGCTGGGGTTGTCCAGGCACCATGGATTTATCATGGCCTGCATTCGCTCCAACCGTCTGGGATCGCTGGATACGAAGTACCAGAACCCTCCGGCCCCGGCGGCGATCATGCCCGTCAGCGCATACCACCGCACACCGGCGATAAACATCGTCAACCAGACCGCAACGGCCATTATTACCGCAGTACCAAGATCTTCGGTCACCACCAGCCCAAGGCATATCCCGGTGATCCCCAGGGTCGGAAGGAATCCTTTGAGGAAACTCCGCGCTTCGGTTCGTTCGTGTGAGAACCAGGCGGCCAGGAATATCAGCAGCGCGATCTTGAGCAATTCCGAGGGTTGAAAGATCCCGAAAGGCGCCGGGCCCAGCTTCAACCACCGCAGCCTGTGGTTGCGTACATGCCCCAACCCGGGAACGTATACCAGTGCAACCAGAGTAATCGCAACCAGCAATACTACAATCGCCGCCACAGGCCACCTCGAAGGCTTACCGCCCAACCAGCGGTATCTGAAATGCCAACCGAAACACATGATGAGGGCGGCGGCAACTGCAAACAGGGTGTGTCGCATGTCGCTGCGCGCATGCCATGCACTGGTGCTGGGCAGGACGCCGGCGAGGGCGGAGTGTACCGCGACCACACCAACGCCCAGCATCGCCAGGGTAACCACTATCAGACCGCTTCCCGGTGAATTCTCCGAGAGAGACAGTGTGACAAACTCATTGTCGTTCCGTGCCATCGAACGCTCCCATTTCATATTTATCTAAGTTTCAGCGTCGCAATCGCAATTGCCGCAAAAATGATTCCCAAGACCCAGAATCTAATGACGACTTTCGTTTCGGCCCACCCGCCAAGGTGGTAGTGGTGGTGCAGAGGCGCGCAGCGGAAGATGCGCGTACCGGGCAGTCCCGGTCCGGGGCGCGTGTACTTGAAATAGCCCACCTGCATGATCACACTGGCCGCCTCCATCACAAACACGCCTCCGATAATCAGCAGCAAGAGTTCGTGACGGATGACCACCGCGATATATCCAATCAGCCCCCCCAGCGGAAGCGAGCCCGTGTCGCCCATGAACACCTGAGCCGGAGGCGCGTTGTACCACAGGAACCCCAGCGTCGCGCCGAACATCGCCGAGCACAAGACCGTCATCTCCGCCGAAGCGGGAATGAACGGAAGACTGAACACGCCCGCCCACTCTCGCACGCCGGCGAGCCACGAGAAAACCAACAGCACCATCATGACAATGCACACGCATCCGGACGCCAATCCGTCCATACCGTCGCTCAAATTAACCGCATTACTGGTCCCGACCATAGTGAGCACCGCTATGATAACGTACACCACGACCGACAGTGCTATCGGTGTAGCACTGAACGGGAAGTAGAAACTGTGGGCCTCGTTGCTCCCCCGACCGTACGACCACATGAAGATCGCCAGCATGACCGACAGACCGATCTGAAAAAGAATCTTCTCCCATGCCTTCAAGCCGTCGCGCGAACCGTGGCCCGATGCATGGCGAAGCTTGATCCAATCATCAACTCCACCGAGCACACCCAACCAGACCAGCGCCAACAGCGCCATTCTGATGTACATGTTCCACATATCCGCAAAGATTACCACCGAGATAAAGATCGCCGCGACAATCAATATCCCGCCCATGGTAGGCGTATTTGATTTGTGTCTCGTGAGTTTGTTGAGATCGGCATGGTCGAACTGCACCTGATCGCCGAGGCGGCATTTGATCAGGAAGCGGATAACGCTGGGCGCCGAGAAGAGTACGATCAGGAAACTCAACACGCCCGCGCCGGTTATGCGCAGTATCAAGCCCTGATACCGACTGACGTAATATTTGGTCACAGCGACCGCCAGCACCAGTAGGACAACGCGAACTATCGGATTCCTGTACAGCCATTGAATAACAGTGATTACGATCGCCAGCGCCACCAGGACGGTGCGAATTGCTGCGTTCCTGTGAAGTCTTTGAATCAACGCGGTTTATTCCTTCCCTGGTCACTCGAAACCATTTCGAATGGTCTCTACAAGGCGTTCCATGCCCATTGACCGCGAACCTTTGACCAACACGGCGTCTCCGGGTTCCAACAGGTCGACTATCTCGGCGGAAAGATCTTCCACCGACTCGAAACTCAGTGTTTCGACATCGCAGCCTTCGGCTCCCATTGCAATATATCGACCGAGAGTCCCGACGCCGATGAGCAAATCCACATTGCTGTTTCCCAACCGCATACCCGCCTGGCGGTGGAACTCCTCCGCCGCCTCGCCCAACTCGAGCATGTCGCCGGCGATGAGTATGCGGCGAGGGGCCTCGGCGCTGCTGAGTACTTCTCCGGCCGCGGCAAGACTCGACGGATTGGCGTTGTATGCGTCGTTAATTATCGTTATCGGACCGGCGTGAACCCACTCCAGGCGCATCGGTATACCCGCAAAATCCGCCAGGGCGGCTGCAGCCTGCGCGGGATCTACTCCCATACGCTGCGCCGCGGCGATGGCGGCCATCGCGTTCAATGCGTTGTGCGATCCGGTTACCGACAACTCGGCGCTCAGGCGACCGTTGATCTCGAAGACGCAACCTCGCCCGACCGCACGGTAATCGCTCAACCGCAATTGACATTGCTCGCTCCGCCCGAACTTGACCATCCGCCCGTCGAATGCTTTGGCGGCGTGGTTGAGTTCGTCGCTGTCGCCCCAAACCACAGCCAGCGCATCGTCTGCCAGCATGTTCAGCATGGACGCCTTTTCGGCGGCGACGTTCTTCAGTGAACCGAGCTTCTCGAGGTGGGTCGGGCCTATCGACGTGATCACTCCGATGTTGGGACGGGTCATGCGCGACAGGTGGCGAATCTCGCCCGGCGCATTCGAGCCGACCTCGCAGATAACGTAGTCGTCGTTGCGCATCACCCCCAGGAGGGTCAGCGGAACACCGATATCGTTATTGAAGCTCTTGGGGCTGGCTGAACCGGCAAAATGCTTGCAGAGGATGTGATCTATCATCCGCTTTGTGGTGGTCTTTCCGTTTGAGCCGGTGACCGCGATTACGGTAGTGACGGACGCCTTTTTGCGGTGCTCGATCGCCAGGTACCCCAGTGCCTTGACGGTGTCATCAACGGTGATCATACCGGCCCCGAATCTCTTGTCGCTCTTGTCTGCCAGTCCGACCTGGCATCCGTCGACGTCGACCATCGCGGCGATGCATCCGGCGTGGCCGGCCTGGTCCAGGAAATCGTGACCGTCAAAGTTCTCCCCCCGAATCGCGACGAAGAGGTCACCGGGTTGGGCGGTTCGCGAGTCGATGGAAACCCCCTCGACGGTAACGTCGATACCCTCGCTGCACCACCTGCCCTGCGTAGCACGCCGGATTTCATCCATGGTCATCGGAATCATTCGCCTGCCTCGCGATTCCTGATTATCTCGCCAGCCACCTGCATATCACTGAACTCGAAACGTTCGCCGGCGATCTCCTGATAAGTTTCGTGTCCCTTGCCCGCCACCAGCACAATATCACCGGGACGGGCCATACCAATCGCCAATGCGATTGCCTCCCGACGGTCCACGCGGACATCGCAGCGACTCATGTCCACCGCGTCCACACCGCCCAGCACCTCATCTATTATACCCTGCGGGTCTTCGCTTCTGGGATTGTCGCTGGTAACTACCGCGCGGTCCGCCAATTTGAGGGCAACAGCGCCCATCAACGGTCGCTTGGTGCGATCGCGGTCGCCCCCGCACCCGAATACGACAATCAGTCGCCCCCGCTTGATTTCCGTAAGTGCTGATAACACATTATGCAACGCATCATCAGTGTGGGCGTAGTCCACGAAAACCCGGTACTCGCCGGATCCGCTGACGGGCTCCAACCGCCCCGCCACCACCGGGCTGGAAGCCAAAGCCGCCCCGATCGTCGGCAAGTCGACACCGAGGGCTTCGCTTGCGGCGATAGCGGCGAGGTTGTTCATGACGTTATGCTTTCCGATCAGCGGACTTCTGATCTCAACTTCCCCGCCGGCGGTCGAAACATTGAAGCAGGCGCCCGAATCGTTCAGACTTGCGATTTGTCCCTTACAGTCGCACCCATCGCCCAGACCGTAGAAGCTCACCGAGGCGCCGGCCTTTTGGGCGGCACGGGCCATTTCGTCGGCGTATTTGTCGTGGCGGTTTATCACGGCAAGAGCGCCGGGGCCCAGAGATTCAAACAGACGACGCTTGGCGCTTACGTAGTTATCCATCGTCTCGTGATAATCAAAATGATCGCGGGTTATGTTCGTTAGAATCCCCACTCGGAAGTTCATCCCTGCTGTCCTGTTCTGATCGAGGGCGTGGCTGGAGACTTCCATCACCAGGTGCGTTCGACCGGCGAGTACCATTTCCGCCGTCGCGGCGGCAAGTGTCAGCGGATCCGGCGTCGTTGCGTTTGCCTCCAGAGATCTCCGCCCGGTATTGTATCCGACGGTCCCGAGCAGGGCTGTGGGGTATCCTGCGGCTTCGAGGATATTGAATATGAGATGGGCTACCGTCGTTTTTCCATTAGTGCCCGTAATACCAACGTTCACGAGCTTCTTTGCGGGGCCGCCCGCAATCGTCTGCGCCAACTCACCGAGCGCATTGCGCGTGTCGTCAACCACCGCATGGACCACGCCTTCAGGAACGTTAGTCGCATCCTCGCAGACAACGGCGGAGCATCCGGCGTCGACGGCGTCGCGGATGAAATCGTGCCCGTCGTACCGCGAGCCCCGCACGGCGACAAAACACGTCCCGTCAGCGGCATCTCTGGAATCGTATACCACCGCGGCGATTTCCGCCTGACCGGATGGGCCCTTTGTGCCCAGTCCTGCTGATGTCAGCAATTTGTCAAACTGCATGGTGTCGCGATCTCTGTCCGGGTAAAACAGGTCGCCCGGGATCACCGTGCAACAAGCACGGCGAGAGCCCGGGCCGACGCTGGGTTTCGTCCCTTGGGGAACCGGACCGCCTCACCGCCCCGCGGCGGTTGACGCAATACCGATCCCCTTATCAGGGGGAACTTTCAAATACATTAATGACCTCTTGAGTACCTGCTTGACGAACGGGGCGGCTACCGTACCGCCATAGTATGCCTTCGAACGATCCGGCCAATAGACCGAGATTACGCACAAGAGCCTGGGTGAGTCAACCGGCGCCCCGCCGACGAAGCTGCCCGTATAAGCGCCTTCGATATAACCGCCCGGACCGGCGATCTGGGCCGTTCCGGTCTTCCCGAAACTCGTCCACTGCTTCATCTTACAGCGCTTGCCCGTACCGCGCTCGACTACCTCCTGCATGACCAGGCGGGTTTGCCTGGCGACCTTCGGGCTGAAGATCGGACGGACGACCTTCCTTCCGCCGGTATACAGGACATTGCCCTGCGGGTCGACTATCCGATCGATCAGGCGGGGCTTCAGCAGCATACCATCGTTAACCACCGCCGAAAACGCCATCGCCAGTTGCAGGGAAGTAGTGGCCATCTCCTGACCGAACGGTACGCGCGGCGTGCTGTAGGTGTCCCAATCTCTAAGCTTGCGGATCAGCCCGGGGTCCTCCCCGGGAAGCGGAATGCCCGTTTTCCGACCGAAGCCGAATATCGTGACCCACTTGTGCAGCTTCTTGTTGCCCAGCATACCGCCCAGCTTGGCCGCCAAAATGTTGCTAGACACGACCATGCCATCGGTAACGCTCTTCATACCGTAGCTCTTACCGTGGTCGGTGATCCTGCCTCCGCGGTGCGGGCGGTACGTCCCGTTCTCGCAAAATATCATGGTCTTCCAGTTGACCAGACCCTCGCTGACCGCGGCGGCGGCGAACAGCGGTTTGACGACACTACCGGGTTCAAAAGGCATAATTATGGCGCGGTTGGTCGCAACGGATCCAGGCCGGCTGGAACTATTTGGATCGAAAGTCGGTACGGAACACATTCCCAACACCCGCCCGGTTTTCGGGTCGACAACCACACCAGCCGCCCAGGTCTTCGGACCACCGTACTTGGCAGCCGCGGCACTGACGGCTTCCTGGAGATGACCCTGGATAACTGCATCGAGACACAGGTAAACATGGTTCCCGTCCTTTGGGGGAATGCTCTTGCCCGGTAGCAGGCGCACCGCCCGGCGTGCGGCATCGACGACTATTTCGCGCCTCCCGTCGTAAGCTGTCAGATGCTTGTTCAGCGAGAGTTCCAGACCGCCTCCGGGCAGACCATCACGCATGCGGAATCCCACGACGCTGCCCGCCAGGTCCCCGCACGGGTAGCCTCGCAACCACTGGTATTCCACGCCGACGGCACGGTTATTCAGGGCTTTGATTGCCGCCAGTTGCCCCGAAGTGATTTCCCGATAGGGGTTATCCTTTATCGGCGCGTATTTCTTACCGCGCCGTGAGACCAGCGTGTCCTGTACCGCCAGGGGCTCGAGGTTCAGCGCGTCGCCGACGGAGAAGGCTACATCGGCTATCTCGTAATCTTTCAGCAGTGACGGATCGACAAAACACGTCGGCGCCTGTCTGCTGGTGGCTAGGAGGATCGGGCGTCTATGGGCTGTGGCGTATATGTTGCCCGTTCTGGCGGGGATGGGGATAACGTAGCGCTGCTGGCGATTGGCCATCGCCCGGGCTTTCTCGCCGTACACAGTTCGCATGTACCATAGGCGCACACCGAGCGCTACCAGGATAAACGCCATCCCGCCGAAGACGATATTGTGCCGCCACTTTGGTCCCGCCGGTCCTTCCATTAATTTCTTGTCCTATGAGTATTCCGCAGCCTGCGCTGTTCGGCCGGACCGGCCAGATGCACCGGCTCGCGGTCAAGGTTTATATCCATTCTTCTGGCGCGATCGGTGATTTGCCTGGGACTGGTAAGGAATCCGCGCTCACATTCCTGTTGTTGCGCGGTGCGTCTCTGTCGGACGTGCTCGGTCTCGAGGGTCAGCATCGCGTGCCTCGCAACGCTCTCGCGTTTGCGAAGGTGAACGAGCCCTACTCCAATACCAGCGAAGCACACTACCACGAAACACAGTCGCATATGGAGACCCTTTCTCTCTGTACCGGTTAGTTGGGGATAACGATCTTCACGCCCACGCCCAGCGAGTCGGGGGTCTCTAGAACGTTGCGGTTGGCTTTGAATATCTTCATTACCGCCTTGCGGCTTGGCGTGCGATAGAATTTCCGCGCGATTGCAGTAAGGTTGTCTCCACGCCGCGTGACGTACGTTCGCGCGTGTTGCCGGCGTCCCGCCCCGGCGCCGGCGCCGTACGTCCTTGCAAACTCTTCGGGCGTCATCTCTCTACTTTCGCCGCGGGACGGTGGCCTCGTCGGGGTCCGTAGCACAGGACGCCGCGGCGTGCCGGTCGGCGGGGTCCGTCCGCTCCCCGCGACGGGCGGGGGTTGTTGACGTCGCGGGGGCTGCTGGGCGCTTCCTGTCGCGGGCCCCTGCCGTGCGATCAGTGGCACCGGCTCGCGCTGCGCCCGGGGTTGTGGCGGAGGAATCACCGGCGCCCGGGCGTAGAATCCTCCCGGCGTGCGGTCCACTTTGCTTTCGGGCACTTCGTCCGACGGGCCGAGTTCCGACAGCACGACACCAAAGAGAACGATGAACGCCAACCCCACAACCAAACCTATCCGTGTTTCTCGTGTCATAATCAGGCTCCATCCCAATCCACTGTTGTTCTGCTACCGCGGTTAAAACCGCCGCAGAAGCCCGCGATCATTCGACCCGTTCGACGCATCTCAGTTTTGCCGAACGGCTACGGTTGTTCACTGCCTGCTCCGCCAGAGAAGCCGTCATGGGCTTCTTCGTGATGACTCTGGCTCGCCCGGTGGCGCTCCAGTCGCTGAAGGCCCGCTTAACTCGGCGATCTTCCAACGAATGAAAGCTTATCACGCAAGCCCTTCCCCCGACGCCAAGCGCGTCGGGCAGGGCTTCCAGCAGCTTATCGAGCGCTCCAAGCTCATCGTTAACAACAATCCGCAACGCCATGAAGGTCCTCGTAGCAGGATCCACGCCCTTGCGCGTTCGCCCGGCGGGCGACGGAATCGCACGCCGTACGATCTCGGCAAGGGCCTTCGTACCGGCGATCGGCTTGGCGACTCTCGCTCGGACAATTGCCCGTGCGACCCGACGGCTGTAACGCTCTTGTCCATATTCAAATATCAAATCGGCTAACTCCCGCTCGCCTAAAGCATTGACCAGATCGCCTGCGTTGCGAGCGCCGCTGCGGTTGAGTCTCATGTCCAGCGGTCCGTCGGCCGAGAAGCTGAAACCCCTTTCGGGGTCGTCAAGCTGGTTTGATGCGACGCCCAAATCCGCGAGAATCGCATCTGCTGCATCGATACCGACCTCGTCGAGCACGTCGCGTATGTCTGCAAAGTTCGCTTCGAAGAGCCTGACCCGTTGTCCGAACGGTTCAAGGCGCCGCTTGGCGAGGCGAAGGTTGCCCGCGTCGGCATCCATGCCTGTCAGGCAACCTTCGCCCCGGTCGGCTCGCAGCAATGCCTCTGCGTGCCCACCAAGCCCAACGGTACAATCTACAATCGAAGCTGCTCGCCTGCCCTCGGGAAGCAGTAACTCGACAACTTCCCGCAGCAGCACGGGCACGTGGACCTCATGGTGATCCATCACCAGGCCGCCTCAAGTAATCCGATTCATGTAACCGCCCCGGCACTTTCCAGTGCCAAAGCCGCCGATTCCGAGAAACTGACCCGGAAATGCCCATAGCCCAGTGCCTCCAGCCGCGTCAGCCGCCCATCCAATTCCAGCAGGCGCTGCCGGGAATCTTCCGTCAAATTCTCCGGATGGGCTAACTGTTCTCGCAACTGCGAGAGGCCTGTCCCGGGGCCGCCTTGCCCCGACCGACCGCTCTTGGCGTTCTGCGTTATGAGCATCTCAGAGATTCCTTTCTCTATCCGGGCCAGATCCTTAAGGCCTGCGCTAACGATCCCGGACGTCCTTGTCCAACGCGCGGCCGATGGTGCTGCCCGTCTTTACAACTTCCGGACCGGGAAACTCATCCCGGTTCCGGGTGACTTATTCGTTTTCCAGATTGTCGGTCGCCAGGTCGAAGATGTTCCGCGACAGAGTCGGCACGTTACCGTATTCTTCTTCCCATTTGTCGCGAGGCCATATTTCAATGTGGTTACCGCTGCACGAGAGCATGACCTCTTCGGGAACCACGGCGTATTTGATCGTCTTCTCGGGTATGACCACGCGACCCTGACCGTCAGGCTTCACGACTTGCGAAATTGCCCGCCACCGGTCCAGGCTTTCCTGCTGCTCGGGGGTCATATCTGACCGCCTCATGCTCGCAACCAATTTGCGAAAATAGAGGTCCGGAAATAACCACAGATAACGCTCGCGCCCTTCTTTGGGATCCGGATCGGGAACTACCGCGAAGTTCAGACCGTCACGTTCGACTATCTGCTCGCGAATGCCCATGGCGATTGCAATACGCCGCTTCGGATCCACGCGAGTCTCAAAATTCCCGATCAGTGCCTTCATTTGGGATCAGCCACCATTCTGATAGCGTCACGAGTGTTCAGTAGGGATCGTACCCCTACAATAGGGATAGGGCAACGAAAAAAAGGGAATGACCCCATTATTTTTTCATTGCACTTGCTCATGCCATAGCCTCTGCACTACTACTGGCTCGTCCAGACCGGCGACGCCCAACATATTGGGCATTTCCGCCTACCGTCATGGACGGCGTTTTTTTGTCCGTCATGCGAGTCCGGCCGGTCTCGACTGGACACCGCATTTGCGTCATGAACTCATCGCCGCGAAACCAATGTTCAGTGATCGGTGATCACTGGCCGCTCTGGCCGTTCGCCGTCATCCGTTGTCGTGACTGATCACTGACAACTGATCACCGACCGCAACGCGGGCGTACCCGCACTACGGGTTACTTCGGATTATCGGCCCACCGGTACGTTTTCCATGAAACAAAATCCGCGGAAATATAATGTGGTCTACGGCGGGATGGCTATCAGCTTTCAGTTTACAGCGGAACCGCCAGGGGCGATTCGGCAAGGATATCCGCCAACAAATCATCGCCCTCGCCGCCACTCACCAAATCCTCACCCAAAGGCCGGAGATCATACTCCCCCGTCGCCGCACGCTGCAGCCGCGTCGCCGAGAAACCGCCCGATATCGCCTGAGGTTCGGAGATATAACCGTCCGCTAACGGAGATGGCATGAGCAGATCGACCGCCGCCGCACGTGCTGCAGCAGCGATTGAGTCATCACTTGCATCATTGCTATTGCTGTTGTTGAGCGGCTGACTGATGATTGGAACCACGGGTATCGCGATCGCCGCAATCGGTTCGACAATCGCCTGAAGTGCAGCCGCCGGCGCCGAGGGCGGTAGCGTATTGCCTAAGCTTCCTCGCATGATTGCAAAGTCCGCAAGATCCACCCGCCAGTCGCCGTTGCAGTCCGCCGCAAGACTGCTGCCGCGCAGTCCGAACTGACCCATCAGTGTCCCATAGTCGCCCGCGTCCACGATCAGGTCACCGTCGGTATCGCCGATCAGCACGGAGAACGGTACCGCATAGTCCCCACCAGGCGTCCCGTTGTTATCGCCATCCAGCAGGTTCCCCGCCAGATCCTGGACGCTCTGCCCGCTGACGGACAACGCGTAGTGTCCGTCGGGCAGAATACCGGCCAGACCCAATGAAGCGGTGCTGCTCCCGGGGATGTGCGAGAACACCGCATCGGTCAGGTCCACCGGCAGGCCGCCGGTGCCCTCAAGTTCCAGGTCCTTCTTCGAGATCGCCACAGACTCAGAGAACGAGATCTCGACACTCCTGGTATCGATGGAATACCCAGCCGTCTGGACGGTGGGCACGTCACTCTCTCGGGCTGTGCGAACAGTTGACCCCGGCCCCAAGACAGTCTCAATCCCGTCGGCGTTGCGCGCCATCGTCTGGAAAGAGTACTGGGTGTCTGTCGCCAGCCCCGTGATCGTCGCAGACTCCCAGGCTACAGACCCCTGCCAAACCACCGAAACACTTGGCGTTCCGTCAGCCGCAACGTAGTTGTCAGTCGTCGCGTTGTAAATGGCGTATTCCGTACCGGCCGGATTGGCATCCGCCGCCAGCGAGCTCAGTATGGCAGTCGTCTGGCCCGCCTCGCCGAGCACCGGCGCCCCCGGCGTGGCCGCAAGTGTCCGGCCCGAAGCGATCGCGGACCACAGCGGATGGTGGTTGGGCGACGCATCCATGATTCGGACGCGGTAGTCGTAGGCAGTATCGGGTTCCAGGCCGGTGTCTTCATAGAACGGAGATGTCCGCCACCCGCCGACAACTCCGCCGTCCCGTTCCAGTTGGTACAGAACCACTCCAGAAGCGTCCACGCCGTCGGGCGCCGTGATCTGCAGTGTCACCTCATCGGCCGCTTCAACCTGCACCGCGCCAGGGGCAAACTTCGGATCGGTCCCGTCGGCCAACAGATTGTAGCGGTAGACCTCGGTGTCGCCATCCGTATCGGTGACGTGGGTCAACACCTCGTACCACCCGCCATCGCCGGCCGACACGTTCCACTCGAACAGACCGCCGGCGTCCAACGTAGCCCCCGCCGGAAGGCTAATGGGCGTGAAACTGTCGCCCACATCACCGGGCGTCTGGGCCTGGTAGAGAATCCCGGGCCGTGCAAACACATCCCACTGCCCCGCCTCCGGCGCCACGCTCGCCACTCCGCCTGGGACAACCACAATCGGATCGCTGTCAGCACCGACATGCCCATCGGTGTCAACTGCGGCTACGGATACTCGATACGTCTCACCGTCCGTCAGGCCGTCCAGAATAAACTCGGTCGTATCGCCAGGCGAGACAACCTCCTGGTAAAATTCACCGGCCGCATCGTCGGTAAGACGAATAAGGTAATGGTCCAGATCCGCCGCAGCCGAAGCGTCCCACGTCAACCGAGCAGTCGTATCGGTCCCCTCGGGGGCATTCAGCCCAGTCACCTGCCCCGGCGTGTCGGGATCGATCACACTGACCCGCCCGGTCGCATAGCTGACAACCGGGACGTTCGCACCATCGTCGATCACGGCGTAGACGTAGTAGTCGCCCGTCGTCATACCTGTCGTATCCCACGCATATGCGTCGGCCAGGTCGTCCTCGCTGATACCGCTGACGATGAGCGTACCATCGGAGCCCTCGCGGTCAGTGTCGTAGAACAAACTGATCGTCGCATCAGAATCGGAGTCGGCGTCCGCCCATGTAAGATTGACCGTGGACGAGGATGTATCGACATCCGGCGTCAGCAGCGTGATGGTCGCAGCCGAGGTGCTCCTGCGCGATCGAAGCGTGTATCCGCCGATGCCGTCGGTCTCAGTCACCATTACCTGCCAGGGCGTGATCCCACCGGCCGGATTGGTAACCTCAAATACAGCCTGCTTCCCATCGGTATCTTTGTAGTAGTCAACATCCGCGTACCCGCCGACGTTAGCGGGCGTATACGTCGTACCGAACGGATCGGTAAGGTGTATGTCTGTATCACCCTCATCCCACTCCAATCTGAATATGGCGCTGTCGAGGCCGACCGGAAGGGCGAAGTCATAAGGTGCGCTCGGTGCCGCAGAAGCAGTCGAAACCGTCCTTTCAGGACTTAGGGGCGGCGGGGGGATTTTCACATCCTGAAGTTCCTCGTAATCCGCCCACCAGTCGATCTTCCGGAGAAACGGATAGAACTTAACGGCATGTGCCCAATCGCTAACGGCCCCGCCGACGATCATGTAATCATTGGTGTCGTCATCGTCATCGATGTGTTGCTGATACACCTTCGCATTGGCCAGTTCCTCCCCGCCAAGCCAGAACGGCATGTCCAGCGTCCCCTTGTAGCTACCGAACATATTACCGTCCATGTCCATGCGACAGGCGCCCTCGACCAGCAGAATGCCAGCGTACCCCATTGTGCCCGACACGTAGAGACCATAGTCGTGGTAGAGGTCAACAACGACCTCGGCCGAAATGAAACGGTACGGATCTGAACCGCCGAACACGAGGACCTCGCCGCTACCGCTAATCCTATATGCACTCACTTCGCCCTGCAGATCCAGCTTGAGCAGATAGAAGTCCTCGGCGCTCCACGAGGGGGAAAAGCTCGGTCCGGCGGTCAATTCGACGCCACCGCCATAGGCGGTCGGCGCAGCGTCGATCTCGTCGGGCGCCAGGTGGTCCCCGTAGGCGTCGATACCGGCCATGAACACGAAAGGCGGTTTGATTGGTACGCCCGGGTTGGACCAAGTGGCGCCGAGGTGAAGGTAGTCCAAGATCCCATCGCGCACGCCCGCCTCCGAGAGCACCCCAAAACCCCAAGGCGTTTCAAGCACGCCTCCCCCCCGAAGTTCGTCGATGGACGTGTTAATCTGCAGGTTCAGGTCCGTCAAGTGGAATCCCCCTCCCAGGCTGATGGCCGTGTCGAATACAATTCCTCCCTGGACCTCAACCTCCGCGGTGTCGTCACCGTCATAGTCCGTAATCGAAATTTGTCCGTAGATGGCGTAGTCTTCAATCAGCATGCTGAAATCCAGCCAACCTTCGACGATAACTTCATTGTGCGACACACGCAGCACAGTATCCGAGCTGAGGTCGAAACCGTAGAATTGCATCCAGTCCCCATGGCACGAAAACGTGTAACCGGAGAACGCAAGTCCGCCGGAAACGGACAACTCGATGTAGTCATCCCCCGATACCCCCCACTGTGCGCCGCCGAAGGGAGGCGGCAACGTGATCTGCCCCTGAAGTCGAACGTAGTCCGCCCCAAGCCGGAACGTGTCGACCGATACGTCCATCCCCACCAGTTTCAGACCGCTCAAAACGGTGTTCAACCTGATTGAGACGGTCTGGCCTGTCTCAAACTCAAAGTACCCGTCGTAGATCAGTACATCGCCCAATTCCGGCACGTCTCTGGCCCAAACTTGCCCCTCGCCGCGGACCATCTGATCGTCCTCGTTGAACTGCACCCATCCGACGACCTCGACGAAGTCATTGATGATGATCGTACCCGTAGCCGTGTGCGTATTCTCCTCGTTGACCGTAATGGCGGACGCCCTGATCTCCAATCCGGCGATGGGTCTGTGTACTTCGTCCAGGACGGGTTCGGGTTCTTGCGGTGCGAGCGTCACTCTGAGCGTGTAGGCGCCAACGGTTCCGGCGACTGAATCGCTGGACGTATCGAACTGGTTGTAATGGGTGTTGGAGTATCCCGATACGCCCAGATAGTATGTGCCTTCGCTCAGATACGGCTGCATGAAGCTGTCGAGTGTCAGCAATTCGGCCGGGCCGGCGGCGTCATCGCTGCTTTGCAATCCCCAACCGGCATCGCTGAAAAGCCTCAAGTAGCTGTCCAGCGACGAACCGAATTCGGCGGCGTCAATGTCGAGAGCAACCTCGCCGCCCTCGGGGATGGTGAACTTGTAGAAGTCCACGTCGCGGTCGGTCATCGGGCCGTTACCGATGGCGTCGCCAATGGAAACCGTCACGCCCGGGGAAAGCACGCCGAGGTCAGTGGCGTCGAATATGTTGTCGCCGCTGTCGACGGGCGGGCCGACCGTCAGCATGTAATCGAGATTGACGCCGGTGTTGTTGGCCTCGTTGATCTCCTCGATCTTATCGTCGGGATCGATAACCCAGCCGACGTGATACTCGCCCATTGGGATGTTGGGGAACTGATCCAACGACAAACCGGCGATGACCACAGCCAATTCGTCACCGGGCACGTTCGCCACCGTCACCGTGCCGAGGGCGTGGTCTCCAGTCGGATCGATCTCTGCATCCTGCGAGGCGTAGAACGCCACGTCCACCGCGCCGGAGCCGGCCGGTCCTGTATTGACGACACCCGCCGAAGCCTCCCACGGTTCGCCGACATCCGCCTGGGGGAGATGGTCTCTGGAGGCGTCCCCGGCATCCTGAAGGTCCGGGACGGTGTAGTAGATCGAGACTTGGCGGCCGGAGAACCATGCATTAGGGGCGTAGAAGTATACGGGGCCGCCCTCTTCTACACTGTAGCGCCAAACCCCATTCGGATTCGCACCATCGAATCTAGAAGACGCGAGTTCGTAAGGACCGGTCGCAAAGAGGGGTTCAAACTCTGCGCTGCTCCCATGCCGAAGACTCCATCCCGCTATTGGCCATTCTGGAACAGGTGGAGGCCCCTCACCCCAAGCATTCACAAGGCAGTCAAGGCTTCCCGAGATGAACACGTCTGTGATAATCGACCCGGCAGGAAGCCCCGATACGGTAAATTCCCAAGTATCCTCGTATGACGGGGCCGGAGGATCACCGACATAGACCGCTCCGGGATTGCTGGCATGGTAGTACCCGTCGCTGTCGCTCTCGGGCGCATTGGTCATGGACGCTACGACAACACTCTCGCCCAAAGCAGTCGGCCGCGGCATTTCAGGCGACGGCAGCGTCGTTGCGCTGAGCAGCAGGCGCGGTTCGAGCGCCTCTAGCATCGGCTTGTCGCCATGACCGCTGATAACAGTACTCATGCCCGTCCACCTCGCACTGTGAGAATACACAACACCCGACCAGAAAGGGGAACACAGCAACCCTCGCCCGTCCCCGGAACCTTTTCTAATTCCTCAACTCCTCAAAACGTCGAAGTACCAGTATACCACACATCCCCATATCTCAAAGGACTTTCCATAAAGACGTGGCAATTGGCGACGGCTAGACGGCAAGTGGAGCTACATATCCCAATCGGAGTCGATTCGTTTTGGGCGGCGTGAGGGGCTTTGGGACACTACTTCGGTGTAGAGCACCTCGATGGCATCGATCATCGTTGAGACCGGATACTGCACCATGACCCTCCTGCGTCCATACTCGCCAAGCTGCTTGCGGAGTTCCGGATCGTCGCCCAATCGTTCGATTCGCTCGGCCAGGCCGAAAACGTCTCGCGGGGCGGCAAGCAGGCCCGTGACACCATCGATAACTATGTCCCTCAAGCCCGGCGCCTTTGTGGCTACCACGGGCAGACCGGCGGCCATCGCTTCGGTGGGGCTTAGCGGATGCCCCTCGGAGTCGCCGGCGGTAGCGTAGATATCAACTGCGCTGAGGACGGCGCGGACGTCGTCGACAAAACCCAGCAGTCTGCAGCGAGAGCCCCCTTCTCCGTGACGGATGAAATTCTCGATTATGCGTCGGCCTGACCCCTCGCCGGCGATGACGATGTCCATGGCATGGCCCCGGGCGGCGAGGTGGCTGAATGCGGACAGAAGCGTCTCGATCCCTTTCCGTTTCTCGAGGCGTCCGACATAAGCGACCACGGGTCGAGCGTCCTGAACACCCCACTGCTTGCGCAGGCGCTGGCGAGCGTCGGGATCGGGCGCGAATGAATCGACGTCGATACCGCTTGGAATGACACTGTACATCGATGCCGCCAGCCCACTCCGCCAGCAGTGATACTCCTGCACCGACGGCGAGACACAGATAATCCTGTCGCAGTATCCGCTGAGAAATCTCGCGTAGGCGAACTGCCACGGTCGGAACCTGCCTCCGGCCTCGTGGACGGTGTGTACGAGGTTCGGTACGGCGGCCATGCGGGCGGCGGGTCTTCCCGCCAGGTCTGCGCGAAAACCGTGGGTGTGTACCAGATCGGCACGGGCATCTCGAAGCAGACCCGCCAGCCTGCCCAGGCGTACCAGGCCAAGTACTCCGCGCATGTCCAGAACCCTAACCGATGTCGAAGCGCATTCGAGCAATTCAGCGAGCGGACCGCCACGCAATGCGATAACCGACACGTCGAACCGGTCGCGGTCCAGGCGCGCGGCGATGTCGCAGACCCGGCGTCCCGGACCCGAGGGGTTAAGATCGGTAACTATCTGACATACGCGTATTCTTGACATCAGTTAAACTCTATCAGGTGAAGTCAGTCATAGACACCCACAACACAGATAACAATTCAGCACAAACTCCCCGGCGAATCAAGACTTCATATAAGATTTGCCCCCTCGGTCACCCCGAATCGGCAGCAACCGGAGCAGCCATACAGGCAAAACACAGCACTATTCACCTGCCGCCGCGACCATTTCGTCCACAGTGGAAACAGCGCCTCCGCAGACCCGATCGGCCGCACCGTAATAGACTCGCAGCGTCCCGTCGTCGTCGGCAAGAAGCCCGTTGCAGAACACGCAACTGCTGAAAACGCCCTGGAGTTCGTATGGGAATTCCGGCTCGAGTACCGGCTCGGCCGAGTGCGCCAGCACAATCTGCGGGTTATCCAGATCGCTCAACATGGCCCCAAGGTGGTAACGTCCATCGTGATTGGCGCCGTGGAATATCTCGAGCCAACCACGGGGAGTTTCAATCGGCACGCCCCCGCATCCGACGCGCTGTGAAGCCCAGGAGCCCGGAATCGGCGCCAGTGTCATTTCGTGAGCGCCCCACGACAGCAGATCCGGAGACCACGCCGTCCATATGCACGGATCGTTGAACTCGCTACCGTAAGGCCGGTGGCGACAGGCGTACCTCCCCCCGATCTTCCGCGGGAATATCACAACGTCTTTCTGGTATGGCGGGAAGAGAAGCCCGCGCTTGGTGAAGGTCACGAAATCTTCGGTCTCCGCCATCATCACCGTAACGCCGTGTTCGCTGACGGCTGTGTAGGTTATGTAGTATCGATCGTTGATGAAGGTTATTCGGGCGTCTTCGCAACCGAAAGCTTCATATCGGGTGGTCGGTGTAATTGCCGGCGCGGGGTCGAAAGAAAAATTTCGACCGTCGCGGCTGCGGGCGATGTGCAGATGCGACATGCTCGAAAGGACCATCTTGTCGCGATAGTAGTACCCCCGCCCGTCGCGAGTTTCGAGATTCGGGTCGTCGGCGGCGATCCGGCGTACTTCCTGGTCGCCGGTCTCCGCGTTGAAGTACAGGTAGCTGATGTATCGATCGGTGGGCACGGGGCGCTGTCCGACGCGCACGAGCAACAGGATCTCATCATTGAACTTCACCGCGCCCGGATTTAGAGTGCAGAGAACCTCCAGCCCCTCACAGGTGGGCTCCAGATCGTCGGGACTCAACAGTGGATTTGTGTCCATCCGCTTGAGCTTCATACGCAACTCGCACATGTTAGATGCAGTAGTCGGCTACAGTCATGCCCTCGAGACCGGACTGCTCTTCCAGGAGATCCTGGAACGAAGTTTTGGTGTAGACTTCGTGGATAGCGTTTCCGGCGCGTTGCCACAAGTTAACGAAGCTGCAGTGTCCGGCAAGTGGACAGTCCCTGTTTCCGCCGCAGGGTTCACAGTCAACCGGATCGTAATTGCTGTCGACCGCCTTCATCACTTCTGATACGGTCAGTCCCGAAGGCTCATGCAGAAGTATATACCCGCCGCGTGCGCCTCGCTTGGAGGCCACCACGCCCCCCTGGCGAAGCTCACCGATGATCAACTCCAGGAAACGTTGCGGGATAGCCTGCGCCTTGGCAATTGCCGCCACCGACGTCGGTCCACTTCCAAACCGTCTGGAAAGCTCCAGGACCGCTCGCAACGCATATTGACACTTTTGAGAAACTGTAGCCATGCTGCAAAACTCCTTGCCCGTCAGCACTCGCCGAACCGGTCGTGGTTTTATCGAGAGCTGTTAATTAATTCACGACTCCTATTCTAATCGGAACGCAGGGGAGTTTCCACTATAAATTCGAGTTATCCGAGGGTAATTTGCGAGATTGTTGGATTGTTTTCACCGGAAAGCAAACCAGCACAGCCCCGTCTGCTCACGAAGGGTTGAATGGACCGCTCGCTAATCGTCGAAAACGATACACACTTTGCCCGTCTGTCCCTTGTCGGCAAGATCGTATGCCCTCCCCGCTTCCGACAGCGGGAGGAACACGTCGGGCGTGGAGGTGCTCTGGGGATTCAGACCGTGGCGATCGAGAAACTCCACAAGCTCCTCGAGGTGCTTCAGCGAAGTAACCCACGAACCGTACAGCGTGATCTGGTTGTGGATCAGTACCTGCGAGACGTCGAAATCAACGTTGTTGCCCTCGCCGACAAAGGCGCATTTGCCCCACTGGCGCGTACCTTTGAGCGCCAGCAGGCGCGCCGACGGCGCGGCGGAACAGTCGATGCTCTTCTCGCATTTCTTACCGCCGGTGATACCCTTGATCTCGTTCAGTATCTCCTCTTCGCTCATCTCCGCGGCGTTGAAGGCGCAATCGACGAGCCCCTTGTCTTTCGCCAGAGCGATGCGGGCTTCGGAGATGTCGGTTCCGATGATTATCCGCGCTCCCAGCGCCCTTCCGAGCATGGCTGCGGCCAGACCGACGGGACCCAGGCCCGTAATCAGCAGGTTGTCCCGCCCGCTGAGGTCGATCCGCGTCAGGGCCTCCCAGGACGTCCCGAAACCGCACGCACAGAACGCGCCGTCAACGTAGCTCAATGAGTCGGGCAGCTTCACGCACGTATTCTCTTCGGCCACCATGTACGGCGCATGCCCGCCGTCGCGCTGCCATCCATGGGCCTTGCGGTGTTCGGTGCTCTGGCAGGATATCATATACCCGTGCTTGCAGTCGTCGCACGAACCGCATCCGGCGATATGATAGACCACAACGCGGTCGCCTTCTTTGTATCTCTTGCAGTTGGGCCCGAGTTTGATTATCTGCCCCGCCGGTTCGTGCCCGGCGATTACGCCCTGGTATGCCTCGGGCCCCTGGCCCAGATGCTCTCGATAGATCGCTCTGATATCACTCCCGCAGATGCTCGAGGCCTTGACCTTGATCAGCACCTGCCCGGGCCCCGGGGCGGGCACGGGAAAGTCTTCAAACTCGACGGTGCTGTCACCCGGGAGTACTACGCCCTGCATCGTTTCCATATCCAGTTCTCCAATGCTGAAACCATATCGAAATACCGCGGGTTTTCAAGCCCCTGGAGCAAAAAGGAGGCTTCAGATCAGGCGGGAAATCTCCGGAACAATCTCTTGCGAGCACTATATTCTGCCGATACTAACCAAGCACAAGCGGAGAGATCAACGAGCGTATTTTCAACTTGTGTATGGGAAACGCCACATATGGTAAACACTCAGCAGCCCGGACTGTCCACACGTAAAGCTCTGGTCGCAAGCTGCCTGGCTTTAATGGTACTCGGCGGTTGCGCCGCCCGGCAGCACATCTACGACAGCTACGCGCTGCTGAACAGCCGCAAACTCGCCGTCCTGCCCGGCGCCGGCGCCCCGGGACCCGACGGGCACCAAGCCGGTAGAATGCAAGCCGGCGCAATGATAACCGAACTGGCCAACCTTCAACGCTACGAAGTGACCGGTAGCGGACTCTTGCGCAGGGAACTCGCCGGCGGAGGCGACCCCTGGGACCCCGAAACGTCAACCAGCATCGCCAAAAAACTCGACATCGACCTGCTCGTGTTGCCCGAAATTACGGACTACTACTTCACCAAGAAATCGCGCAGCCGGTCGTTCCTGCTGGGATCAAGTTCGTGGACTACCAGTGAATACTGGGTCACTGTCCGCACAATGATCGTCAAGCCCGACGGAAAACTGGTTTATTCGGGCGTCGGGTCCGCCACAAGCGATATGGGCTACGGACCGGCGGTACTCCAGGCGACTTCTCTGTGCGTCGATGAGTTGCGCCTGTTCCTGGCGCAGACCGGAAGCAGGAAGGACACCACGCCGTGACAGACAAACCATCACATACGACAGCAGTTCTGGTCACGCTGACCGTGGCGATCTGCTTTGGCGGATGCGCCGAGGTCAAACCGGTTGTCTTCGACAAGGCCTCACTCGCCAAGGTCCACAAACTCATGATCGTTCCAATGCAGACCTCGCTGGATCCGTCAACCGGTCCGATCATCGCGGAGATGGCCGCCGAGAGGCTCCAGGTGCAAATGGCGGGGAGCGACGATTTCGCAATCCTGGTCGCACCATCGCTATGGCGATTGAAACCGGGCACAGCGCCGCCGACCGACCGCCAGGCGGTGGAACTCGCTCGCAAGACCGGAGCACAGGCCGTGCTGACCGGAACGGTCGGATACTCGGTTACGCTCTCCGATCCGAAGGGTCTGCCCACAGCCGCCGGTAAGGGCGTCAGCTTCGCCAGGCACTTCGCACTGCGATCCGGATCAGGCAGCATACAACTGCGGATGCTGCGAACCGAAGACGGAATGACGATCTACAACCATACCGCTCTGGCCAAAACTGTTCCGGCTAAAGGGCGAGCCAACGACCAGGCGCTGTCTGAAGCCCTGGGGCGGGCCATGGGACCGCTGGAAATCTATCTGAAGTCGCAGAAATGAACTTCTTCCAAAACTTCGGAAACAATGAAAGGTTCAGGCACGATGCATACGATCGCTATCTCGCTGAAGCGGACGACCGCGTTGGCGGCTATCTCGCTGCTGGTATCGTGGACCTCCGGATGCGAACCGCAGGCCTCGCTGCGATACTCCGACAAACTGCTGGTTGTAAAAACGATGGCGGTGCTTCCCTTCCAGGACGCCCCGGGCGCCCACGCCAAGGGATCCGGAAGGATCGTCGTAACCGGGGTAATAGGCCAACTTTACCAACTGCCAGGTATTCGTGTCGTCGAGCGGTCGCGTCTGGCGACGATTCTCAAGGAGAAAGATTTCCGGGGCACGCTTGATCCGTCCAAGGCATCGACGATCGGAAAGCTCGCCGGGGCGGACCTGGTTGTTTTCGGTGATGTAACCCAGTACGACGCCCAGCAGAACTACGAACACGCGGCGGTGGTGGTAGTATCGGGCGGCGGGACGAAATACACCCACCGCGTCGGACTCAGCATTCGCGCGGTCTCCGTGGACGATGGGCGAGTCATCTACGCCCGTAGCGGGCAGGGCGCCGACCGCGAAGGATATACCAAGGCCGCCGAAATCGCCGCCGAGAAGGCAATCAGACCACTGCGAGAGTTCTACAGGCAGAAGCGCGGGCAGTAAGAGGACACTATGGTGACCGGGAGCATCCCAATATCGGTTCGGCCACGACGCGGCCCGGCGACCGCCGCGGTCGTACTGGGCGCACTGTGCGCAGCGTGCCTGTCCGGGTGCGAACCGCCAAGACCGAAACTCTTCGATGCCGATGCAATCCGCGCCGCAAAGGGGGTACTGGTCCTACCGCTGGCCGACGCGCCGAGCAAAGAAGCAATCGGCTCGGGCGCGGCGTTTCGAGGTACGATCGAACAGCATCTCCTGAACGACTGCAAGCTGGATGTAATCGACCTCTCCGAAGCCAAGCTCGCCGAAGCTCTCAAGAAGACCGGGCTGGACATCGTCGACTGTTACGACCCAGCCGTAGCGGCTGAAATCGCTCGCGAGTTCAAAGCCGATCTCGTCGTCACCGGCGAACTGCTGCACTACACGATCCAGCGGGAGATGTCGAGTACGACTGTGGTGATCATCACCGGCGGCGAGACAAAAGTGACTCACTGGGTCAGCGTATCGCTGCGACTGGTCAACTCAGCCGACGGGAAGATCATCTACACCGGAACGGGGACCGCCCAGGATCCCGAAGGGTTCACCAACGCCGCATCCCAAGCCGTAAAACAGGCCCTGGTATCACTGGCGTACTTCACGACGCACCTGAAATAGCCTCGGCGACCGCAAATCAGGGGGCCAGACCGGGCGGGAGGTGCTTTAGCAGGACTTGCGGGTTCTTCTTGAAGGGGTTGTAGAGCGGGTCGGCGATGAGCGTCATCTGCCAACTGACATTCGGCACGGTGCGCCAGTAGCACTCGGCGATCGTGTACTTGCCCGTCAGCAGCAGCGGGAAAAACTCCTCGGGCGCAGGGAAAGCCATCAACAGCGGTTCATCGACCGCACCGGCGGTGGCGGCTACGCCGTTGGTCAGCATCTGCGGACACCACTGAGACGACTTGGGATTCCTGAGATCCGCCGCTTCGAAACTGGCTGTATGCCACCCCACCGCACCGGTCTTCCAGGTAAAGGCCGGAACGTATTTCCTCAGGCTGTACCAACCTGCGTAGAGTGCAGCATCGGGGCACTTGCCCGGCGCGAAGAGCCCGGCAGAAGTATCAAGTACCGCCTTGATACCCGCGCGCCTGGTCACAAATGCATGCAGCGCCTTGAAGCGATTGTCGTAAGCCCGATATCCGGTATTGTTGGCGGCCTTGGCGAAACGCATCGGCAAGCCCGAATCGATATAGAAAATACCTTTCAGACCGGTCTTCTCGACGGCTATCGAATCGTCTATGACCCGCCGGACCAGAGTGACCGACGGAGCGTCCATCCGTGCGGTCATAAGGGCTTTGGGCCTGCCCTTGGCGCCGGTAGCGCCGCGGCGCTTCCAATAGAGCGGATTGGTCAGAGGACCCTCGGTCTTGTAGTCGCCCCGCCAAAGCATCGCCAGTTCGCTGTCGAGAGATGCGGTCGTTTTCATCAGCAGCTTGCTCGCCTTGCGGCGGCGCAGTTTTAGCTTAGTGGTCGGCTTAGTGCCCCCGGCGGCGTACCCGGCGACAAGGCGAAGTCCGCCGGATTGCTTGAGCAGTTCGATTCTGGCGCGGGCGTTTGCGAGGGTTTTCGGTGTTTCCGGGCGGCTGAGGCGGTTCAGACCGCCTTCGGCTTTTTTCAGCATCGCACCGAGCGTCTCGATATCGGGCGGTTTGGAGATTTTCGCGTCCCTGAGGAATTCGATCAGGCCCTTCAAACCGTACAACTCCCTGTGCAGCGCCATCAACTGGCGCTCGCCGATCGGCTTCTTCGTTTTATCGCTGGAGAAACGAACATTGATATACCTCCGCACTATGCTCTTGCGAAGCCGCTTGAAGAGTACTTCTGCAGCAGGCGTTTTTTCCGTGGGCGAGGGCAGGGGCTTGTCGAAGAGGTCCGCGACGCTTTCGATCCGGTCGGCGGGGACGGCTGGCAGCTTGGTCGGAGGCTTGCCCACCAATTTCAGCAGTTCGTGGTAGACGGCCATTTTCGCAAGGGCCTCTTTGGCTTGTGCCTTGTGGAACACCTCGATCCCACCGGTCGGAGCGGGGGCTTTGACCGAGCCTTCGGCGATTCGCACGGGCACGCCCCAGATCAGGCAGATACTGCGAATATGGAGGTCGAGTCGGCGTTCGAGCATTGCCTGGGCGATTGGTCGGCGGATGCTGTCCCGGTAGTCTTTGCGGGAGATCGTGTAGGTTGCGGCGGTCTTTACCAGGACAATATTGCGTTTGGGGATACCTCGACGCAAGGCATAGAAGGCGGCTAGATCGCGCGAGGCGACGGAGTTGGCGTTTGCGACCACGAGTACCTGGTCGGGTTTCAGCCCGCCGGCGCCTCCGGCTGCAAACCCCTGGGCGGTGCAGATCGCAGTTGTCGCCGCGGCGAGCAGAATCGCAAACAATGTCCTGTTTTTCGACATTAAGAGGCATCTCCCAAGTCAGGTCCGCGAGAAACTGCAGCCTGCATATGCTGTTGTATCGGCAAAACGGCGGAGGCTCTTTCTTGCAAGTCTTCCATGGGCGGTTATACAATACCCCGGATCAGAGACCTGCGACAGGATGGAGCCTTCATGAAACGATACGTAATACTGCTCTTGCTTGCATGGATACTTCCGGGCTGCCCGGTTCCCTGGACGCCCCCCACGCCCGTCAAAGCCGTCAAGAAACACCAGTTAACCACGGGCGCCAAATACTACGTTTACGTACCCAGCTATCATACCAAGGACCGCGCCTGGCCGATCGTGATAACTTTGCACGGTTCTTTCGGGTGGGACGGTCCGATGCGCCAGGCACACGAGTGGCAGTACTACGCCGAGCAATACGGTTTCATTCTGATAGCGCCGACCCTGAGCAGCGCGGAGGGGATACTTCCGCTCCTGTGGTGGGACAGCAAGCTCAAGAAAGACGAGACGAGGGTGCTGGCGATACTCGACGAGGTGATCGACACGTATAACGGCGACCCCAAAGCCGTCATGCTCTCGGGGTTCTCGGCAGGCGGATATCCGATGTACTACATCGGACTGCGTAATCCCGAGCGGTTCAACATGCTGACTTCACGAGCTGGAAACAGCAGTCTCAAGATATTCGAGAGCATCGAGTTGAGCGATGCCGCCAAAAAGCTCCCGATAATGATCTACTGGGGCAAAGACGACGTGTTCACCAAGAAATCCGGTTGGCGGGCATTTCGGTGGCTCAGGCAGAACGGTGTCGCCACAGCCAAGATGAAGAAGCTCAAGGGAGGGCATCTGCGCCGTCCGGAAGCGGCGTACATGTTCTGGAGACCGTACCTGCCGGCGAAGTACCATACCAGGCAGTAGCCCCTCCCCGCCTCTCAGGTACGGGGAGGCGTTTTGGGCTTGCTGGTCGGTTTGGTGGTCGGCTTGACCTCTCTGGGCAGCCCGGGGGTGGTCTTAAGGGGATAAGAATCCTTTGCGGTGCGTCTGAACACCATATATTGCGGTTCAAACATCTCGGCTCGTTCGGCCTTCAACTCCTCGGCCTCGGCGGGATCGATCTCATCGGTACTGTCGAAGTCGGAATCGCCGGTGTCCGGTATGGGCTGGTGATAGACCCAGAAAATCTCCTGGAACATCTCGCTTTGGTGTCTCCTGAGAACGCACAGATCGGTAACCATCGCCTTGTCGCTTTTGACTGAAGCCGGATGCAGCGTCCACTTGCCGCTTTCCTTATCCTTGGTGACATATCCCAGCGGGTACAGGCTCGTGCCCGATTCGGTCACCAGGCGGAAGTGCGTGGCGGGCAACCGATACCAGATATCATTCTCCCTGTCGCTGCGCGTCGAACTCGACACCCGGGTCTGCACAATCACTATCTCCGACTTACCGTCCGCCCTGCACGGGTCTTGCGGTAACTTGTCGTGCCCGATGACCTGCTTCCACTCGCCGCCCGGCTTGAAGGACGCCAGGATCGTCAGCGCGGTGGCTTCGGTATCGACGCGCCCGTTCAGTCCGGCGGTATTGCGGGCACAGAACAACTCGAGCAGCAGGTCGTCGTGAACGGTGTCGAAGGGCCTGCCCGAGGCCAGTCCCGCCGTGGACTCGAACACGCCGAGTGCAAACTCGTCGCAATATATTCTGCTAACCCGCTGGAGCGAGCTGTCGAACGGTTTGTAGCTCAGGACACTCGCCCCGTACGGGAGCATCTGCAGTACGATAGCCAGGATACCGACCATCAGCGTACCGATGTATATGCCCAGCACCCCACCGCAGGCGCGGTCGACCCATCCGCGCAACGGCGCATTACCGATGATCAGCTTGTCAAAGACTATACGCAGTACGAGCAGCGGGATCACGAAATGCAGGGTCAGGGACAATGCGTCGGCGTACGCGGGCTGGCTAGAGTAAAGCATCGCCGGACCAAGCCACTCGTAGAAGCCCAGTGCAAAGACCGCGCATATCGTCGTCAGAATCGCCATGATTACGGCGCTGAACAGACCGTGGAACGACTGGTATAAAGCAATAGCCACTATCAACAGCCATGCTGCTGCGATCAGAATCATTCTGAAATCTCCCGTGCGGCACTTGAGGCCGCATCAACTCTCGCCCCGGAACATCGCTGGCGCCGGGGGCGGTAAAAGCTACTTCTTTTTCTTCTTCTTGCCCTGCTGTGTAACGCGAATCACTTCCTGGATGCTGGTCATACCGTCCATAACCTTCTGGAGGGCGTTTTCCTGAAGGTAGTGCATGTCGTTTTTGCGGCAGGCGGCTTTGATCTGCGCTAACTGTGCTTTGTCGGAAATAAGCCCGCGAATTTCATCGCTGATCTCGAGCAGCTCGAAAACACCCGTTCTACCGATGTAACCGGTTTCCTGGCAGGACGGGCAGATGACCGGTTCGCCGTCCTCATCGACGCGACCGGCATCGGGGGCGCGGTAGAACCGCTCGATCTGACTCGAAGCGAGATTGGCCTTGGCAAGCATCTGCGGGTCGGGGCGGTACGGTTGGCGGCAGGCCGGGCAGAGATTCCGAATAAGCGCCTGGCAGAGTACACCGCGAAGGTTCGCCATCGCGTCAATCTCGCTTCCGCAAGCCTTCAACCATAAAGCAAGCGCCGTAAACGTATCGATAGCGCCTATTCCCATAAGAACGAGCTTGTCGGCGGAGGCATTGGCGATCAGTTCGGCGGTTTTGCTGTCCGGACAAGCGTCAACCATTATCACGTCCGGGTCGCTCCGTATCGCCGCGGTCAGGGCCTTGGGAAGGTGCTTTGGATCGCCGTAGACGGTTTGCGTGACGTTCTCCATGTCCGCGGCGGTCTTGGCCTCCAGCGTTACGAGGCTCTTGGTGTAGGCATCCATGGAACGCAGAAGCGAGTACAGCGTACTCGTCACACCGCTGCCGATTCGCCCGGAGACAATTATCAGGCCCGAGTTGCGGTTGGTCATGGCCTTGACGCTCTCGAAAATAGCGCCGGTCATGCCCAATTCCTGGATATTGGTCCTGATCGACTCGTGCATCGCCCGGAACTGCATCCGCTGCCCGCCGGTACTACCGGTGGTGACCACGCCTATCTCGACCTGGTTCCCCGCGAAGTCGAGCGACATCATCCCGTCCTGCGGGCGGCGTCGCTCTTCGGGGTCCAGACCGGCCATTGGCTTGATCGCCTGGATCAGCATGTCCGATTCACTGAGCGACAGTGACGGTTGAACGTTGAGTACGCCGTCTACTATGAAGCGTACGACCGCCTCGGTCTGCGAGCCGGGTGAGATATCGGCTTCGCTGGCCCGGCGGGTCAGCATGTTGACCAGGAACTGCTGCACGCTGTTGTACGTCTCGCATTCGGGAATCGACGCCGTACCCGGATCGGGCGGCGGGATCAGGACGTTGCGGTCGTCGTATATCTTCACGCGTTCGAGAACATCTACCGTCACGCCTTTTCCGCTGAGCATGAAACCGCGGGCGCGAATCACGGAGATCAGCTTGTCACCCGGTCCGACGCGGGCGTCGCGCCAGAAGACATATCCGGTAACCACCCCCACAAACAAAACCAGGTAGACCGACAGACCGATCAAGTACATCGGCAAGAACAACCAGACCAGCACCCCAATCAAACCGGTGAAGATGATCGTCATGGACCACTGCCCCTGGGATCCGCGCACACGCGCCACGTCCTGATAGACCCACGGTACGATCATCAACCACGGGATAATCAGCACTAACATGAAAACGACCTTAACCAGCGAGACATAGCCGCCCGCCGGCGGCAAAGCTGCCAGAATGACTGTCATCGGATGCTCCAATACCAGAATACAGAAAAACTTCGGTCGAACCTCAACGGCACGTCGTATGAGTCCCGTAGACTCTAACCCGCCATCGGCGAAGGGTAAAGTGAATCTTTTCCGATTGCCGCCGGGGAACTGCTCTACCCTCGCAGCCCGGCCCGGCTGGCGGAGATACCCTTGAGCATCATCTGCAACTCGTCGGTGTTCGGTGCGGCGTCGTAGGCGACGTCCGGACCGATCATCCCGGACTGGATCAGATCGTAGAGGCTCTTGGAGAACGTCTGCATGCCTTCAAGTTCGTGCGACCTGATGGCCTCTTCCAGATCGGAGTCCCTGCCATCGGCGATGAGCTTTCGGATATGGTGGTCCACCAGCAGCACTTCGCAGGCCGGGACCCTGTCGACGCCTTTGGCGATACTGGGCAGGAGTTTCTGGCAGACGATCGCTCGCAGGTTGAAAGCGATCAACTGTCTGATGCGCTGGCGGGCGTCGGCGGGGAACAGGTCCATCAATCGCCCGATGGTCTGCGACGCCCGGGAGGCATGGACGGTCCCCAACACGAGATGCCCGGTCTCGGCGACCTGCAATGCCGCGGAAAACGTGTCAAGGTCCCGAAGTTCGCCGATCAGCACCACATCGGGGTCTTCTCTGAAAACATATTTCAGGGCCGTCCGGAAATCGGGTACGTCTATACCTATCTCACGCTGGGAAATCAGCGCCTTGTCGCCCTCGTAGAGATACTCTATAGGGTCTTCCAGGGTCACGATGTGGCAGGATCTGGACTTGTTGATACTCTGCAGCAAAGCCGCGATAGTCGTACTCTTTCCCCCGCCAGTGGGACCCGACAGCAGCACGAGACCCTGGTGTCCGGCGGCGATAGACTCCACGACCGGGGGTAGGTGCAGGGCCTTGAAGTCGGGAATATCTCGCGTGACGCGTCTGACGGCCACCGCAACCTCGCCCCTCTGCAAAAAGGCGTTAATGCGGAACCGATCCGAACCGGGCAACTCGTACGCCAAGTCGACATTACCCAGTTCGGCGAACTTGGCGCGCTGCTGGTCGGTCATCATCTCATCGACCATCGAGAAGATCTCTTTGCTGCTCAACGCCTTGCCCGGCGCCGAACGGACCCTTCCGCCTATACGAACGTGCGGTGAATGGGAAGGTTTAAGGTGCAGGTCCGATGCGCCGGCTTTGACCAGCGACTTGAAATACTTCGCGAGTTTCGGCTCGCCCGGCGCGGAATCCGACGAATCCGCCGCCTTGGGGGTATGCTTGCTCATTGGCTGTCTGCTTTCATTGTCAGTCGTACGGGAACATCCCGGTCGGCGAGATACTGCTTGGTCTCGCCCACCGAATACGTACCGAAGTGAAATATCGACGCAGCCAGCGCCGCATCGGCGCAGCCGGCGGTGAGTACCTGGTAGATGTGTTCGGGACTGCCCGCCCCGCCGGAAGCGATAACGGGAATGGTGACGGCTTCGGCCACCGCCCGCGTTATTTCGATATCGTATCCATCGAGCGTTCCGTCGGCATCCATGACCGTCAGGAGAATTTCGCCGGCGCCGCGGTCCTGGACTTCCCTCGCCCACGCGACGGCCTCGAGCCCGACGCCGATACGCCCGCCGTTTACGTGGACCTCCCACCGCTCGCCGGAGTCGCTCTGTATGCGCTTGGGGTCGATGGCGACCACCACGCACTGGGCGCCGAACCGCCTGGAAGCGGCCGTGATGAAATCCGGATCGCGGACGGCTGACGAGTTGATCGAAACTTTGTCCGCGCCGGCGTTGAGCAGGTTGCGGAAGTCCTCGATGGTTCTGACCCCCCCGCCGACGGTCAGGGGCATGAAAACCTGGTCGGCGGTCTTGGACACTATGTCCAGGATGATGTCTCGCTGTTCGTGGCTGGCGGTGATGTCCAGGAACACCAGTTCGTCGGCGCCTTCTGCTTCGTACCGACGGGCGACCTCGACGGGGTCTCCGGCGTCTCGCAGGTTCAGGAAGTTAACGCCCTTGACGACCCGTCCGTCCTCGACGTCCAGGCACGGTATTATTCGTTTTGCCAACATTTGTTTTGCACGTCCATTTCGCAGGTTTTTTGATACGCCCCACAGATTACCCCCACCGCGGACGTCCGGTCACAGGTTCGTTCGCAGGCTGTCGCGCACCGTCGGACCGCGATTGAAGAACCGCGATCGCTCAAAGATCAACCAGAACAACAGCGCGCTCCAGATAACCACCGCCACGCCCAGAACGACCGGTAGGGACAGACCGCTGACCTTCGCCATTGTGGTGCTCTCAAAGGCGGGCGATGAACTCACCTTCGGACCGAATGGCAGGAACGCCGCCCACGCCACCAGCACCGCGCCCCACGCCGCGACGAAACTCTGACAGATCGCCGAGACCCACGCCCACGATATGCTGAACTTCTGACGACCGGCGAAGACAACAAGCAGCAGGCTCACCGACAACCACGCCAAACCCACCAAATCGATAACCACCCCCGCGTCAACGAAGAATACCTTCACCCCGCCGGTAACGCCGGGCACTTCAGTATCCAACGACCTGGTCACCTGAATCATATCCCGTATGAGGCTACGGGCGGTCCACGCCACCATAGCCCATACCAGATACGCAATACCCGTAAAGGCCAGCGCCAAACTCACGTCCAACCGAGATGTCCGTCGCGTTCGTCCAAGCATCGTTCTAACCTGCCAACACTGACAACACTGACAAAAAATCCGTCAATCCACATTACACCGCCGCGGAACACCCGCGTCAAAGCCAATATACCACCGCCCGCTACTTTTTTCCATTATCTCCACTCCGCCGGGGCGAACGCAAGTCCGCCGCTTTGTAGTGCCCGGCGACTTCGCCGGGTTTCAGGGGGCGATCGTAAATGCTCACTTCGTCGATCTTGCCCTCGAAGTTGGCGAAGTTGTCGGTTCGCCCACCGATGAACATCTGTCCCACGCTGCTCGGGCAGCCGGGTGCGGCTTGTCCGGACATCTCGGGGGTGGCGCCTCCGTTGAGGTAGACCGCGACCTGGCGCCCCTTGCGGACCAGGACCACGTGATTAAACGTGTTGAGCGCAAGCTTTGTCTTGCCGATCAGGACGTCGTTCAACTTGTTACCGTTGAAGAATATCAGGTGCCCCGTCGCTTTGGCGTCTTGCGTTCCGCCAATGCCCAGGTGATCGCCCGGGGCCCCGTCGCCCAGGTCAACTCCGCGCGAAAACAAGTAGCCTGCAACGGATCTGGCGCCGGGAGGCATGCCGTTGGAGAACCACATCTCGACCGAGTAGCTGTCGCCCAGTTCCTTGATGACCGCCCCGAGGCGCCCGCCGGCAAACTGGACGGCGCGGTTGATCTTACTCGGGCCGCAGAAGTTCGGCGAATCAGGCCCTTTGAGCCAGTAGGCCATGCGACCGACCGGCGCGCCGTGATTCCCCCTACCGCTTACATCGACGGACCGCGGACCGCCGAACTCGCCCATACGCCAGAAAGCTACCGGTCTTGACGCAAGCACAGCCTTGGCGTACGGGCCGGGGGATTCGGCGTATTTCCGCGCGGGCTTGCCCGAAACCTCTTCCAGCAGTCCGAGCACCGCTTCGACGATCTTCGGTTCGGCCTGCACTTCCAGCCCCGCCGAACGCGCCGGCCAGGTGGTGTATCCGCCGAGACCGTGCTGGGCCGGTGGTGGAATATACCCTTCCGCCCCGTTAGTCAATTCGAGGTTGAAAGTAGTACCCAGCGGGCTTCGGGCCTTGATCTGCAGCCCGGTAATACCGAATACCTCGCACGGAATCGCCACGATCCCCAAATCGCCGATCCGCAGCGCCTGCAATTTCATCTCGACCGCCGGATTGTCGCGGAGATAAATCTGCTCGCGAGCGTAAACCTCCGGGCGATTCCTGGGCTTGCGGTCGCCCATCTTCGCGACGATCGCCTTGGCCCACGCCAAGCGGGCTTCGTCGGGCGTGCGGCGGCGCAGTTTCAATTTTCTCTCCGCCATCGCCAGTGGAACTGACTTGTGGTGCTCGAGCTTCCCGTACGCATCAAACGCGATCTTCGCCAACTGGCGGCTGTAAGAGGCGATATCGATCTTCCGTCGCGCGCGGGAATAGTCCATCCAGTGCAGGTCCCCGCTTGTGCCCTGCGACATCATCGCCACAAAGGGCGGGGCGGTGCTGCCGGCTCCGGCCAGGCGGGCGAACTCGGCGGCGAACCGCCCGAAGTAGTCGCCCGACACCGCCGGCGACCCGAAATAGTGCATCGAATAGTTCGCCAGCAGTGCGATCGGACGTCCCTTGGGCGACTGGACCGACAGCAGCGACAGACCGGTATCAACCGGGCCGGCCGGACCGATATAGGCCGCGTTGCGGTATCCCGGATGCATCATCGCCCGTACAGTTCTCTTACCGAACGGGTCGGTTCCCATCCGGTCGGGCCTGCGAATCCAGCGGCGACAGTACGTGTGCTTGTCGGCTCGCACTACGCCCCAGCCGATCCGGGCCGGTGCGAGATTCGCTACGGCCTGCTCGATGACCTTTGCGATCCGCCCGGGCAGGTATTTGGCGTACGCTTCATCTACTCCGGTTCCAAGCGCGCCCATAACCGACGGGGCCGAATGGGTGTGTGTCGCCGAGATCATCATTCGCTCCGGCTTGATGCCGGTAGCCTTTGCAGCCAGGGCCTTGGCGTTGTCCAGAAGCGAGCGAGGCATCATCAGGGTGTCAACCACGACTATCGCCACGCGGACGCCACCGCAATCGAGCACGAGGCAGCGGGCATGGAGGCGATCGTGGACCTTGCCCGACTTCCCTTCGAGAAAACCGCCGCTGACGATTACGGGCAGTTTCTCCGGCGTGATGTCGATAGCGCAGGCACCGGCGCGGATAGGTTTGGCGTCCCGGGCTTCACTTGTATCGCTCGCCAGAACAACCGCACCGATCAGAACAGCAGCCGCAAGCAGATGTGATATCCGGTCCATAGCCCTACTTTACCTTATCGAGCAACCGATAGAAATCCGAATCTCCTTGTCTGAGATATCAGTTCGGACATAATCACTGCACAAGGAGAATGCTATGAACGATGCAATCGGTCGACGGGGATTCATCAAGCGGGTCGGTCTGGGTGTTGCGGCGCTGGCAGCGCCGCAGTATCTCCGGGCCGCTGAGGCCGCCGCGGGCGACAAACCCAATATCATCTTCATCCTGGCTGACGACCTTGGCTGGTCGGACGTCAACTGCTACGGGCACCGGTTCCACGAGACGCCCAACATCGACCGCCTCGCAGCCGGCGGGATGCGGTTTACCGATGCATATGCGGCGTGTCCGGTTTGCTCGCCTACGCGAGCGAGCATAATGACCGGAAAGTATCCCGCTCGCCTGGGACTCACCGACTGGATTCCGGGCCTGCGCAGCGGGACCCGATACAAGCTGCTCATGCCCGACTTCATCAAACGCATGCCACTGGAGGAAGTTACGATCGCCGAGGCGCTCAAGACCGCCGGATACTTCACAGGCGCCGTGGGCAAATGGCATCTCGGGGGCAGGGGTTTCTCACCGGAGAACCAGGGCTTCGACGTCAATATTGGCGGAACTGCTGCGGGCTCGCCGGCAGGCGGGTATTTCCTGCCCAACCGAATGGTGCTCAAGAACATGAAGAAGGGGCACTACCTCACCGATCGCCTGACCGACGAGGGGGTGAGGTTCATCGAGGCCAACAAGGCACGCCCGTTTTTCCTCTACCAGTCGTACCACTCGGTACACACGCCGATCCAGGCCAAACGCGACTACGTCAAAAAGTACAAAGCCAAACCCTCGCCCGACGGAAAGAAATATCATCCGACCTACGCCGGAATGGTCCAGAGCCTCGACGAAGGCGTCGGGCGAATTCTCAAGAAACTCGACGAACTGAAACTCACGCGAAATACGCTGGTTTTCTTCATGAGCGACAATGGCGGTCTGCGCAGCGTGACGGCCGTCCGACCGCTGCGGGAAGGCAAGGGGCACATCTACGAGGGCGGTATTCGCGAGCCGATGATCGTCCGCTACCCGAAGGTCATCGAAGCCGCCACCACCTGCTCCGTTCCGGTATCCAGCGTGGACTTCTTCCCGACGATACTCGAACTGGCCGGCGTGAACATGAAAAAGCCGCACAAGATCGACGGAGTGAGCTTCGCGGCACTGCTGAAGGGCGCAAAGAAGACATTGGGGCGCAAGGCGATATACTGGCATTACCCGCATTACAGCCCCCAGGGCGGGCGGCCCGCGTCAGCCGTGCGCGCCGGCGACTACAAACTAATCAAACTTTACGAGGGCGACAAAATCGAATTGTACAACCTCAAGGACGACATCGCCGAGACAAAGAATCTAGCCGGCAAGGAGCCCAAGCGGACGGCAGAGATGACAAAGATGCTCGACGCATGGCTGGAAGACACAAAAGCAAAATTCCCCAAGCCCAACCCCAACTACAAACAGAAAGCCAGAAGAAAAACCCGTCGCAAGTAAGCTCAGCATGACGGACAAACAGTCGTTCGTTGCGGAGGTGCAGCGAGCCCGATAAGATTGATGGACAAACCGCCTGCCGGCTATGCGGGCAGAATCATGTAAAGGAGATGCACGATGCGAGTGTCGAGCCGCGTTGGACTGGTCGGGAGCGTGCTGCTGTTGGCAGCCATGGCGATCGCTGCAGATTCGTCGCCGAACGACGAGTTCAAACAGCGGCTTGAGAAGGTGCGTGCTGCGGTTCTGACCGGGACCACGACGCGTGCGGAAAAAGCTGCAGCCTTCGAACGAGCCTCGTCGGCCGTCAAAGACGACTCCCGGATGCAGATGGCGCTGCTCGAGGAAGCCTTCGCCAACGCGCTGTCGGGCATGCCAAAGGACCCCTGCCGCAAAATTGCGGAACGTGCGCTCAAGCAGTTGATCGTCCTGGACCCCAAACGGGAAGATCTCTGGGCTCAGAAGCGAATCGAGCTGTTGCGAAGGGCATACCAGACGACGCGCGACAAAAAGGCAAGGGCTGCTGCGGGGGCGGAAATGCTGGAGGCGCTTCTTGCCCTCGCGAAGAAACAAGAGGCCAATCGCCACTGGACCCGGGCGACTACCACGCTCGCCGAGGCCGCCCGGCTGGCCCGGACACTCGCCAGGAAAGACGCCCCCGAGATCCTGCGGCGCCACGGGCGGGCGAGACACTTTGCGCAAGTCAGGCAACGAGCCGACCGCCTCAAGAAGGCGCTTGCCGACAAGCCCGACAACCGTTCCGTTCGGGAAGAACTGATCTCGATGCTCGTGGTGGACCTAGACGAACCCGCCGAGGCCAAAGAACACCTCAGCAATGACGTCGACGAGTCGTGGCGTACGTACGTACCCATGGCGACCGGGCAGGCCGCAGATACCCAAGCCGACGCAGCCCGAAATCTGGGCGACTGGTACGCCCGCGCGCTGATCAAGCGGGCGATATCTCCCTACTCCAAGGCAATTGTCCTCAGTCGCGCCGTAGCGTGGTACGAGCGGTCCGCTCGCCTGGGCAAAGGCCAGGACGCCTTGCTTGCCAAGATCGCCGCTGACAAGCTCCGCAAGAAGTTAACGCGCCTGCCCCCCCCTCCGCCGCGCCCCGAATACAAGCCGAAAGCCTCCGCGGCGCCCGAGAAGATCGCAATCTCCGTCATGGAGCCCTGGCCGTTCAGCAGGTCCGTCCGCAAGGGTCAGAAACTGCGCATCACCGCTTCCGGGCGGTGGCGCATAATGCCAAGAGGCAAGTGGCACGGACCGGACGGCAGGCAGTTTTTCCTCCGTGGCCGGCTGGACGACGGGCAGCCGTTCCGCGTCGGCGCCGACATTACCATCGAGATCAAGCGGGACGGCGTGCTGCACTTGGGCATGTATGAGGGCGGGAAGTACTCCAACAACCGCGGAGGCATCACCGTGACGATCGAGAAAGTGAAGTAGCCCGGTTTGGGGCTTCCGAATCTCCGTGCTATTCGCCGTCGTCTTTGGTGTCGGGCTGAGTCGCCGGTTGGGCGACGGCGGCTTCTATTGCGGACTCGAGAGACTTGACGTAAGTCGAGTCAGGCGTGAGTTTCTTGAAACGCTTGAGATGTCTGCGGGCACGGGCCTTCTCGCCCAGGTGCGCCGAGGCGACGGCTAGTCCCCAGTGTACCTGGGGCATCTCCGCATCCAGCGCAAGCGCCGCGGTGTACTTCTCAATGGCCTTCGCGTAGTCGGACATGCCTATGTAAGCCGCACCCATTCCCACCAGCGCATAGGGTGACTTCGGGTCCATTTCAAATGCCTTCTCGTAAGACTGCAGAGCACCCGCATGATCGCCACGCTTCGTGCAACACGTCGCCAGGCCGATATGCGGATATGGCGAAGTCGGCTCAAATTCGACGAGCGTTTTGTATATGACCTCGGCTTGCGATATCTTCCCGCGGTCCAGGAGCGCCGAGGCCAGCTTGTACTTCTCGCCGTAAGACGAAACCCCCCGCCCCACGACAGTGAGATCCTTGTTCCGTTCAGTTTCCCGACCCGTGCCGCCGGTTCCCGGTTTCCACGTCATACCGACAATACACACGATCCCCACCACCATCGCCGCAAGAAACAAGATTTCGATCCACCCAAAGCGCTTTAACATATGCTGCTCCTTTCGCCGCCGACCGCCGGCCGTTAGCTGAGAACTGACCGACCGCCGCTTAGAAAAAACCCTTCAACGCCGACAGCAGTGCTTCGTAGATCGGGTTGCAGAATGCTCCCACGGCCTGATCGTCAGCCGTCTCGTACTCCGATTGCCATTCCACGAAGGTTGTGTTGTCGATCGTTACCGGACAGACCTTCACCGTACCGACGTAGCTCTGCACCGAATCGTTGGCCAGCGGTTCCGGGCCGTCATCGATGGAGTAGGAAAAGGTCTTTCCCTCTTCATCGATTGATATCAGCGTTTCATGGAACGCGCCGTTCAGGATCCGCATGGCCCCGGGCGTATCGCCGGAGATCTCACCGTCCTTTTCGGTGCTGGTAATCACACCCGCCGCCCATGACATCTCGTGGAAATCCTTGATGGCGTTCCACACCTGATCGCTGGGCGCGTTGATTGTCACCGAGTTGTAGCATTTTCCCATTGTCTTTTTATCCTTTCATCAAGACCGAACGCCCAACGTCACGTTTTGACGCGCCAGCGGGAATAACGTGCATGCTGATGTTTGGATTCGCGCTACCGGTTGTCGCATTTCCCGCCTTCCCACGCCGAGTCAACGACTTCGCCAGTATGCGTATCTATTACTCGGTACGTGATATCGTCATACTGTCCATTTGTTCCGCCGACACTGTTATCTTCTGTCTCAATCCTGTACCGGCTGGAAGAGTACCTCTGCCGAAGGCTATCGTACGTGGTCGATCCGGTGCTACTAGTGCCGAATAGCCAGTCGAAGATTCCCATGCTCTACTCCTTTCCATTTGTGTGCATTATCAAAACTCCGAACCAATATATCGCGAGCGTTTCGCTTAATAACATGCGCGTGATCCCAAGGTGATTCTGATTGGAAGACCTATGGTGGTCGCCGCTTATGCCAATTCCCGCGCGAAAAATCGATGCGCAAAAAGACGCAGCCCTACAGCACAGTTTCACATCGGTATCCGACAGTATTATACCGGATCAACGAAGCTGAACCACCATTTTCTTCAAGAAGCTGCAATGATTTGTCCGCGCGGTCAGCGACCAAACCGCCCAGGATCGGTCCGTGATATGCGCGCGTTTCTGTAGATATGCGCTCAATGCCTCGTGGCAATCAGCCTCTGCAACGTATTATTACAGTTATTGAAATAGCATCAGGTATTTGTCTGCGTTGTGAAAGAAACGCATGTAGAATACCTCTATGAAGCTTACGGATCAGATCAGGGGTCGGCTTCATGCCATGCACTATTCGTACCGGACAGAGCAGTCATACGTCCGGTGGGTTGTCCGATTCATCCACTTCCACAAACTTCAGCACCCGATGATAAGGGGTGAGGTTCTGGGCTTCAAGTTCATCTCAAGACTGGCAACGGGCCCTTATCGCTTGGAATCTGCCGTAACCACCACCCGAAAACCGTAGTTGTCGCTGGGGACGGGGGGCTTGGCGAGGCGAAACGCGGCGCGGCAGTACTGCGAATAGCTGAACCACGAGCCACCGCGAAGAACACGGATCTTGGCTTCTGCAGTGTTCTCAGGGTCCACGTTCTTCGCCTTCGCGTAGAACTTCTCATCGTACGCATCACGACACCACTCAGCTACGTTTCCGTGCATATCGTAGAGGCCGAAGGCGTTGGGCTTCTTCTGAGCGACCGGATGGGTCTTGGCGCCGCTGTTACTCCCGTACCATCCGTAGACGTCAAAACCCTTGTCACCGCTACCGAAGCTGAAGCGGGTTTTCGTGCCCGCCCGGCAGGCATATTCCCACTGGGCTTCGGTGGGCAGGCGGACCGCGCGCCGCGTCTTCTTCGATAGCGCCGTGCAGAACGCCGTCGCATCGTTCCAAGTCACCTTTTCCACCGGGTTTTGGGGTTCTTTGAATCTGCTGGGGTTCTTACCCGTGACCATCTCGTATTGCGCTTGGGTCACTTCGGTGGCGCCCATGTAAAACGCTTTGCTGATCGTTACCAGTCGCTGAGGCCCTTCGCGGGCCACGCGGTCGGCTTCGGTCTTCGGCGAACCCATCATGAATTTCCCGGCGCCAATGCGGACGAGTTTCATCGTCACGCCCTTGCCCAAAGTCAGCGCGAGTTCTTTACCGCTCGAGGTAACCTTGGACGTTGGCAAGGGTTTGGGCTTCTTCCGCACTCCAGCCGGTTTCAGCTTCCCGCCGGGCACAACCACCACCCGAAAACCGTCCAGTCCGTTACGATGGCCGGCGTTACCCTTGCAGCGAGCCGCGGCGCGGCAGTCGGTGGGCTTGTAGTACCACGAGCCGCCGCGAAGAACGCCAAACTTCCCGGCCGCAGGGCCTTTCGGGTCAACTGTTTTCGCATCCACGTAGGAATCGGCGTACCAGTCGGCGCAACGTTCCCAGACGTTACCGTGCATGTCGTACAGGCCCCAGGCGTTGGGTTTCTTTCCGGCGACCGGATGGGTCTTCATATCGCTGTTGGCAATGCTCCATCCATGGGCGCCCAGGGCCTTGTCGTCGTCACCGAAGGCAAAGCGCGTTTTCGACCCAGCGCGGCAGGCGTATTCCCACTGGGCTTCGGTTGGAAGGCGGACCGCTCGCTTCGTCTTCCTGGACAGCGCCTCACAGAACGCCATAGCGTCCTTCTGCGATACCCGTTCTACCGGGTTTGTAGGGTCTCGAAACCTGCTGGGATTCTTGCCCGTAACGGCCTCGTATTGCGCCTGGGTCACTTCGGTAACGCCCATGTAGAACGACTTGCCGATCGTCACCTCCCGCTGCGGGCCTTCGTTATCCCCGCGGCCGGTTTCGGTCTTCGGCGAACCCATCATGAATTTCCCGGCGGAAATGCTCGCGAGTTTCATCGTCACGCCCTTGCCCAAAGTCAGCGTGAGTTCCTTACCGCTTGAGACAACCTTGGGTTTTGGCACGGGTTTCAGCTTCCTGCCGACCTCGACGACCACCCGAAAACCGAAGCCGTAGTTGTAGTTGTTGTTGACGGGAGTATACCCGACGCGACGCGCAGTGCGGCAGTCCTTCGGAGTGGTGCGCCACGCGCCTCCGCGGAGAACACGGTGCTTACCGGAGACCGGACCTTTCGGGTCAACGGTTTTCGCGTTCGTAAAAGGAGCGTACCAGTCGGCGCACCATTCAGATACGTTCCCGTGCATATCATGCAAGCCCCAGGCGTTGGGCTTCTTCTGAGCCACCGGATGGGGCATCCCGCCGCTGTTAGCCTTGGTCCATCCGTGGGCGTCCAGAGACTTGTCATCGTCGCCGGAGCTGAAGCGGGTCTTCGTGCCCGCCCGGCAGGCGTACTCCCATTGCGCTTCGGTGGGCAGATGGACCGCCCGACCCGTCTTCTTCGACAACGCCGCACAGAACGCCATCCCATCGCTGCAGCGCATCATCTCCACCGCGTTGAGGGGTGCTCTGAACTTGCTGGGGTTCTTGCCCGTGACGGCTTGGTATTGCTCCTGCGTTACTTCGGTGACGCCCATGTAGAAGGGCTTGCTGATCGTCACCCAATGCTGGACTTCGTTCTCTTCGCGGTCCTTCTCGCTCGCGGGCGAGCCCATCAGAAACTTCCCGGCAGGGATGCGGACGAGCTTCATCGTCACGCCCTTGCCGAGATTCAAAATGACCATCTTACCGCTCGAACCGACCTTTGGTTTAGGCTTAGGTTTTGGTTTAGGCTTGGTTCTGAGCAGGGATCTGGGTATCCGCCTAGCATCGATGACTACGCGGAAACCGACGTAATTGTACCGCAGGTCAGGTTTGCCCCATCCGCGGAACGCCGAGCGGCAGGCATTGGGCGCATAATTCCACGATCCGCCCCGCATGACGCGGTAAGGCCCGGTGACCGGGCCTTTGGGGTTGACCGGCTTTGCGTTCTTGTAGGAAGTGGCGTACCGGTCGGAACACCATTCCCAGAGATTCCCGTACATGTCATACAGGCCGAAGGCGTTGGGCTTCTTCTGAGCGACGGGGTGGGTTCTTCCGCCTGCGGTGCTGGAATACCAGGCGTAGTCGCCCAGGAGCTTGACATTGTCACCGAAGACATAGGGCGTTGTCGTGCCCGCGCGACAGGCGTATTCCCACTGTGCTTCGGTGGGGAGGCCGGCGAGGCAGCGGGTCTTCTTGGACAGGGCCTTGCAGAACGCCTCCGCATCGTCGAGCGTCACCTGTTCGACGGGGGTTTCGCGGCCTTTGAAGGTGCTGTTGTGCTCGCCCATGAGGGCCTGATACTGCGCCTGGGTTACTTCGGTTGCGCCCATATAGAACGGTTTGCTTATGGTCACCTGTCGCTGGGGACCTTCGTGGGCGGCCCGGCCGGTTTCAGTCTTCGGCGAGCCCATCATGAACTTTCCGGCGGGGATGCGTACGAACTTCATCGTCACTCCCCCGCCGAGGTCCAGTATGATCGTTTTGACGGCAGCCGGACTGGTGGGCGTGTCCGAAGGCCCGAGTTTGGCGAGTTCCTTTTCGATATTCGCAAGCGCTGCCCTGACCCGATACGATCGCATATCCTTCTTCGTGTGAAGTTCAAGGAACCTCTGGTAGTACACTTGCGCCCGGCGAAGGACCACGGACTTCCCGGCCGCAGAAGCGCCCTTCAACAGCGTCCGATAATACCAGTCGCCCAATTCCATGCAGATCGCTTCGGGCAGATCGGCGGTGTTTTTCGCGGCGAGCGGGACATACGTTCGAGTGACTTCGTCGATATCGTCGGCCAGCAGTCCGGCTGCAGCGGAGGGGTTATCGAGTTCGACGACGTACAGGTCGATCAGCTCTTTGCGGACGACCGCGTCGCGCGGATTGGCCTGAAGCTTGTCTTGAAGGCTCTTGAGCCTGGCCTGCCGGGCGATCGCGGCGCCCGCCCGCTTGGACTTGGCGAATATCTCGGAGATACTGGGTGACCTGCTCCCCGAAAACTGATCCATGTTGAGTGAGAGTCTCAGCCGACGT
>CAZSLS010000024.1:0-49113 GCA_964607575.1 uncultured Planctomycetaceae bacterium
AGCATCCTCTGTTTCGACACCGTTGCCGGCCACTATCCCGACAATACCGTGATCGGCCAGAAGTTCACAGTATCGCTGGGCCTCCTCGGTATCGCGCGCAAAGACCGCCGCAACGAGTTCGGTCTCATCATCATTAGTTTCAGGATATTCCAGATCGTCTGAAGACATGCCAACTCCTTCAGAAACTCCGCTAACGCCAATGACAATCGACCACGTACACTTAAATATTCGGTTAGACCAAAGGCTTATTCAACTTTTTTTTTTTTCGTACTCTTCAAGGGTATCGGCATATTGACCGAGTTTCTCTTGCAGATGTCGATTGCTACTGTACACTTTGGGTTCACTCAACTCGCCATGGCGTGATACCAGCGGGACAAAATGGATAACCACCTATGATTAAACAACTGATAATCTGCCTGACCACACTGTCGACCGCCGTATTCTGCGGTTGTGAAAACAACTCCGCGTTTATGACGCCCGAACGCCTCGATGCCGGACTGGTGGTAATACTACCTGGTATCGAGGGTGAAAGCGGTACCAACCAGAACATACGCAACGGTCTGAATAACGCGGGGGTCGACCACAGCCTCCAGATATGGCACTGGGGCAGACCAATACCGCTGGTGGGAATATTTGTCAACCAGATCGATTTCATAGGCAATTACCTCGCCGCTGATCGGCTTGCACAGAGGATCATGAAATACCAGGACGAGCATCCGGACCGACCGGTGCATATTATCGGACACAGCGGCGGTGGTGGTATCGCAGTCTTCATAGCGTCAGCCATGCCCAAAGGCAGGGAGGTTACCGGCGTGATACTCCTCTCTGCCAGCATCTCCAGCAACCACGACATTACCAAGGCCCTGCAGCATTGCTCCAGCGGAATCGTGAACTTCTACAACAGAAACGACGGGGTATTGCTGGGACTGATGACGACTGTTCTGGGCAATGTGGGTGGCGCTCACGGCCCGTCGGCGGGACTGCTGGGTTTCACGCTGCCAAATGAATCCGCCAGCGACGAGAAGCGATTGGCGTATCAGAAACTCTACCAGGTGCCCATGACCGGCAACATGGGCACAGGCGCCACAGCACATTTCGCGGCCACACAACCCTCATTCGTTTCGTCTTATGTATCCCCATGGATAATGAGCGGTAATTGGCCCGCGGATCCGGGAGTAATCGCCAAACGGGCCCGGGAAAGCGGGGCCGAGGTGCTCGTTTTCGATAACATCGCTCTGTTCGGCCCGAGACCATAAACGGCGAACAACTATCTCTCGCCGTCCATAGTTATCTATTCTTATGCTTTCCGTCGCCTGCGGAGGATCAGCAGTCCGCCAAGCGCCAGCAGGCTCATCGTCGCCGGTTCGGGCGTCTCGGATCCGGGCATCTCAGGAGCGCCGCCACCACCCGCACCGTCATATCCCCACTGGGCATTGAGTATCTGGAAGTCATCGATGTCGACGTCGCCGTCGTTGTCGAAGTCGCAACTCAGCGTGCCCACCGCACCTCTATCGCCCCACTGGGCATTGAGCAAGACCAGGTCTTCTCCGTTAACCTTGTTGTCGCCGGTCGCGTCGCCCGGATGTATGCCGGTCACCAGGTTTGTCAGGACCACCCACTCTTCGTTAACGTACTCCACGGAGTCCCATGTCCATTCCACAGGGGCTCCGATGGGCGAGCGGACGGTGATATTCGCAAGATTGAAGACCGCGTCCTCTATCGCCCAGAACAACGCTACATCCACGCCATTGACGGTGACACCAGGAGCCAGACCGTCGACCAGTTGGATTTCGACACCGTCTGCCAGGCTCACCGCCCCGAAGACGTTGACGCTGTCGCCGGTAGCTAAATCGTTCACCGCGTCAAAATCCAGATCGACATCCAGCGTGCTGGATGTGAACGTCCACTCGTAAGTGGCGGTACCGGTCAACTCCAAACTGGTAGAGTACCAGTCAGCACCTATACCCTCGGCATCTCCGGCATAGCCCAGCGCGGAGCTACCGCCACCGGCACTGAGCGTTCCGCCAACCGTTATCGCCACGCCGGAAGTCCCGGTATTCTCAGCCGTCAGGATCGACTTAAGCCTCGAATCGGCGCCCAGTGTCAGGTTGGTCAATTGGATATCGATCGCGGGGCTGTCGACGATCAGAGTCTTACCGCCGGCTATTTCGATACCGGCAAGTGTAAGGGGATCTCCGGGTTCTGAGGTCACCGACAGCGTGGAACTCTCCGTCGCGACGACGCTGGTTGTCGACAGGATCGTCGGACTAAAATGGAGACCGCCGGTCCATGCGGGAGCGGAGATGCCCCATTTGCTCCTGAGGTACCCGCCCATATTGTTAATCTCGTCGGCGGTCAGGACCTTGTCGAACACGAGCACCTCGGCGATGTTGCCTCGGATGCCTTCGGTCTGTGGGGTAAGTCGCGAGCCGAGCAGCAGATCGTTGGCACCCGTGTTCAGGCCCCCGACGATCTCATAGGTCCCCGCAAAGACGCCGTTGACATACCACGAATCGAGTCCGCTGCCTGGCGCGCCGCCGTCGCCGTCCCACGTTGAGATAGCGATATTGGCCTGAGACGTACCGCTGCTGGCGGTCGAGTCAAAACCGTCGGCCCAGTAGTGGTTACCGATCCGGCCGTCGTTAGTGCGGGCGACTGAATGCCCGTAAGCCTCGCGGGTGCCGGCATTTCCCATGTGGAACGTGTGCTGGTAGTTCTGGCCTGTGGCAACCGCGTCATGCCAGACCGTAATTACCGTTCGGTCGGCGTTTCCGCTGATTCCGATATCGTTGGCCCGCCCGAGAACGTCGCCGTCGAAACGGAGCGTCGCGAGCCCGTTCAGCGTATCGGTCGTATTGTCGTACTGCGGTAGCTGACCGGCGTTGTCGTGGGTCACGTCGAACCCGTTTCCGCTCTTGTCTTTCCACAAGGCCACCGGCGTCCCATCTGCGGCCGGGGTCGTTCCGCCCGCGTCCTGGTACAGCGTGGTTACATCACTCGCATCCAACCAGAATCTCAGACTGGTGGGCATCGAGCCGCTGCTGACGGTCACATCGCCCTGCACCGTCAACGTGCGCGCCACGGAGTCATTGGCCAGGTCTGCACCGGACAGGGTGAACTGCGCGTCACTGGTGGCGATGTTCAGATCGCTGAGCGCCACTTTTTTCGAGACAACCAGTGCGTTGTCCGAAGCGTTCATTACACCACCGGCAAGGTTCGCGGTCGTGACGGTAAGATCGCCGCCGGTCAGGAGCACCCGCCCGCTGCTCATCCGCAGGTCGGTCACAGTGGTCGCGGCAGTCGTGTTGACCTTGGCCGTACCACCAACCGTCAGATTTTCTACACCCTGGCCTTCAGTGTTCAACACGCCGCCTGTGGCGCTGACCTGCGGGATCGCCGTGGAAGCGATCGTCGTGGTTCCGTTGGTGATGTTGATCGTTCCGATCACCCCGGTCGCACCGATCAGGTTCGTCATACCGGCGGTGTTCAGCGTCTGGGTGTTCAGTTCGCCACCGTCACTAACGCTCAGGTTACCGTTGGCAACAACGTTCACACTATTATCGACATTTGCAACACCTTGCTGTGCAAGGCCGACATTGGCCGTAACAGTAACCGCACCGCCCGCACCGCCGACGTTCAGATCGCCTGCGACATTCAGTGTACCGTCAGTCACTGACAGTTCGGCCGCAGCGCCGTTGATATTGACATCGGAAGTGATCGACAGATCGCCACCATCGATATCGACCCTGCCGGCCTCAACCGTCAGCCTGAAGGCGACCTGTCCGCCATTGGCGACAGTAGCGATGTGGCCGGTCCGGTCAACCAGTGGTACGGAGTTTGCGACCGGCGGGCTGCCCATACTCCAGTTCGCACCGTCGTTCCAGTTACCGTCGTTTGCATTCCAACTCAGATCGTCAAGCCCGTCGACGCCGGTCAGGTAGATGCGCTTGGCGCCGGCATCGTAGTTCAGCGCCGCCGAGGTGATATCCCACCCGGCTGTGTTGACGAGAGTGTAGGTGCCCGGAAGAACCACCGAACCGTCATTCGCAACCGTTGCTGAATTGCCCCAGGTGAAGACATCGTATTCTACGCCCGGATCGGCAAATCCGCCATCCGATAGCAGTTCCAGCGTCCAGCCGTCGTTTATTGTCAGAATATCGTCGACGTGAACCTTGTCGGTGGCAGCAACATCGAATTCCATCTGGTAGTTGGCGGCGCCTTCGACAACCAGATTCTGGACGGTAAGCGTCCCGGCGCCGGCTCCGGGGGCGAGAGTCGTATCGACATGGAATATGCCGTTGTGCAACCTGCCGGCGCCGGTCAGTTCGTTAAGGTTGAAGTCGTGACCGCCCCATTCAGCGTTCAGATTACCGCCGCCCGTGCCCGTATCGACTCTCAGCATGTTGTAGTCGGTGTCGTGATCGTGGTAGATACTGGCCGTCGCGGCGCCATCGATTACGATGTTGGCGTATACGACCTTGCCGGCAACATCGAGGTCCACTACCCTGCGCCGGCTCCGAACGAACCCTGCCCGGCCGCCGAATCCGTTGTCGACAAACTCGATCGTGCCGCCGAAGTTGTTGACGATCTGCGTATCGGCGTGATCGTCGACGATTACTTCCATATCCTGGTTACCGCTGACCAGGAATGTTCCACCGGTGATCGGGTTATTACCGTCCGAACCGGTGAAGACTCTTATGTATCCGTCCGAACCTGGCTCGCCGGGCGTCTGGTTGCCGAGATTGGCGACCACTGCACCGTCTTCCACGTTGGCGCCCCAGTTGAAGTCAAAGTGCACATCCACACCTGTCAGCGTCACGCCGGCGCCGACCGTGCCGTACATGTCGTACTGGCCGCCGTTTCCGTCCCTGTCAACCGTCAGGGTGAACTCCTGGCCGAGGGTCTCGACGTTTACGTCCTGGAAGCTCCACTCTTCGTTTTCGCGTTCCATCCTGGCGTTGCCTTTGAGTGTAACGCCAAGCCGCAATTCTTCGCGGTCGACATCGCCTCGCTGGATACCCAGGTGGGCGCCTTCTTCCAGAACGATGTTCGGGAAGAGTATATGGTTGTCGCCGTTGACGTCACCGCCTTCTTCGTCGAAGCGGATGATTGTCATCGGGTCGCCGCTGGACAGCCGCCCGCCTGCAACCGCACCGGTGCCGCGGACAGTGATCGTCTGGTTCACCACGTGCGGGACGGCGGTGGTGTGCCCCTGCTGCCATTCGTCCTGGTTTCCACCGACGGGAGACGAGCTGTCGAAGTTACGGTAGTAAGGCCGGTACATACTACCCTGGTCAAGGTAGAGACCCTTGCCCGCGGGAAGCAGCGTGTCGTTTTCGACCTGGTGGCGAACCATCGCCGCATTAGTCGCCGGACCGTTATCGTTGCCTTCACCGCGGGCAAAGTATATTTCGAGTTCACCGTCATCCCATACCACGATGTCGCCGGTGATCGTCGGCGTAACGTCGCGCTCGTTGGAGAAGAGACGCAGAAAACCGTTGCGGACGGTGATGTTGTTGGCCTGGATCGTACGGCCGTCCATCTCGACACGCCCGGTTTGGGCCAGGCGTGTGCGAGTCAAGTCGTTTTCGTTTCTGATGTGATCGAGATAGTATGTCGCGGTCCCGATCTGGTCGTTGATATTGATATCTACGCCGCCCAGGAGGACCACTGCGTCGATATTCAGCGATCCGCCGGCACTCGGCGCCGAGAAGATCACGCTGCTCGGCGCCGACGAGGCGCTCGGGATAATGCTCGCGTTGTTGTCGTGCAGCCGGTCGTTGTGGTCCCAGGCCTTGGTAAGTCGGCGACCGTCGCCCATCCGGATTTCCCGGACCTGGTCGGCCATACCGAGCATCCAGTTCACGTTGTCAAGCTCGTACTGACCTCCGGGGCCCACCGGATCGATATCCTGCGTCCAGATGTTGTCCCTGAGGGCGATGAACGCATCGGGACTGATATCCCACTTGGCCTCGCTCTGACGCAACCGATCAGTATTGTCGTTGGTCATGAGCACACTGCTGCCCTCGAAGATGTAGGTGCCGCGCCTGACGTGATCGGACGCCCAGTCATGGTTGCCCCAGTCCATCGGGGCCATTGCGCCCAGCGGGCCGATAGTCACCGTAGCCGTTGCGCCCGGCGCGACGGGCCATTCCGTGCCGTACGTGTTGAACACGCCCTTGTCGACCCTGATGTTCTGTCCGTTCTTCAGGACGTCGTTACCCTGTACGCGGAAGATGACTTGTCCGGTGGTGTTCCCTTCGGACCCGTCGACCGGGTCGTACTTACCGGTGACGACGATGTCGCTGTTACCGTTGAATCCGCCGCCGGTAACGGTCACCCGACCGCCTTCGAGGACTTCAAACCGGGCGGTTCCGGTGTCCGAAGCCAGTGTGGCGCCGTTCAACTTCACTTCCTGGCCATAGACGACAACCAGCAGGTCGCCCGAGCCGGCCTCGTTGGTCAGCGTAGCGGAATAGTCACCGCCGGCGTAACTGCCCGCACCGAAGTAGGCGCCGGCGAAGATAGTGCTTCCGCCAACCGCCTCTACGTTCGCGCCCGCCTGCACGCTGTCGGTCCCGTTGAGAACACCGTAGAGAAGCTTGCTACCGCCCAGATCGCCGTTCGTCGGGAAAGTGCCCGTCGCTGAGGTCGGCGCCAGCACGGCACGATTCTCGAATGTCACCAGGCCCGAACCCGGAGTATCCGAGTACGCCAGGTTAGTAAGGTCGCCCTTCAGGACGCCGTAAGTCTCGATCAGCATTTCCGATGAGCGGTTCAGCCCGCCGGTATTGCTGATGTCAATCATACCGCCGCCGTTGGCGGTGAGGGGAATTTCTCGGGCGAGGCCCACATCGCTAACCGCGTCGCCGTCACCAAGTCTCAACGTTCCGTTGACATCTACGTAGGCGGTGTCTATCAGACCGTCGTTCACGTTAATCGCACCGCCGAAGTGGATTACAACACTGGCGGTGGTCAGCGCCGCGCCGCTGCCGATGTTCAGCACGCCGCCGCCGTTGATCCTGGTCGCACCGGTATATTCTCCATACGCGGACCACGTCCCGCCGTTTCCGGCCACATCGGCGGGATTGATGCGGTCTTCACCGCCGCTTGGCTTGGTGACAAACCAGTTGACCGATTGCCCGCCACCGTGCTCCTGGGCCATGATGATGATATCGTAGGCAGTTCCGGCCACCAGGTCCTTGTTTCCACTGGAGTGCCATGCATAGGGTCCTACGTTTTCACCGGCGTCGAATACGCCGTTGTCGTCCATGTCGATCCACATCTGCGACCAGTCGTCACAGTCGCCGCGGAAGTTGTAGCTTCCGGTCTCCGAGGGCGTAAACGCGCCGCTGAAGGCGGTGACCATGTGGTCACCCCCGCCGTACGTGGGGAATGTGTTCCAGTTTTGGATTTCACCGGTGGCCACGCCGCTGTGTGTGTCGGTCAGCGTGAGGATCGTCCCGGCCTTGACGCCTGTCAACGTCCGCCCATCCGTGTGGGTGTACGCCGCATCGGTCATGTTCGTGGGCGTACCGTTGTCGGGCGTGCCTTCGAACATCGACTGGTTCAACCCGCCGGAGACAAATCCGCTTATCACGCCCGTCACACTGCCGGTGGTTACGCTGTCATTCATGTTCATGACGCCGGAGACCACGATGTGGTCGGTCCCGTTGATTGGCGCGCCCGCGGATTGCGTGAGCGTACCGCTATTGACATCGGTCGCTCCGGTATACGTGTGGGTGAACCCGGCGTCGAGAGTAGTGGTGTTTCCGATGATTTCCACTGTGCTTACGCCGGTCGCGTTCGTCATCGCAAAACCGACGTTACCGCCGTTAAGCTGGTATGTTTCGGCCAGCAGGGTATCGCCAACTACCATGGTGGTCGTCCCGCCGTTCTGCCTGTAGGTACCGACCGTCAGGGTGTTTCCGCCCAGGGCGAACGTACCGCCATTACAGGCAAGGTTCCCCAGCGTCACATCGCCGGTAATCGCCAGCGTACCGCTCGCATTCAGGCTGAAGTCGCCGTTTATCGTCACGCCGTTGGCTACGGTGGTGGTCCCGCCATCGATCCCGACGGTGGTGGCGTTGAATACCGCGCCGGTGTTCAGAGTGACCGGACCGTCCAGGGAAACAACCTGCGCGTGAATCTGCCCGGTGACGTCCAACGTTCCGCCCGTCATGGTCAGCTTGTTGACCTTGTCGATCGTCGCCAACGCCGGAACCGTCAGCGAACCGCTCTTGAGGTCCAGGTCATTGGTTATCGACAGCGTCGAACCGGGGTCAATCGTCACGGCGCCGCCGTCGATCTCGAGGGTGTGGACCGTCTGGTCGGAGGCCACCTGCGCGGTTCCCGCATCCACGTTGGCCTTGTCGAGGAATGTGGGCGCTGTCGCCGGGTTGGCCCCCAGGAGATCCCAGTTGTCGGGCGTTCCCCAGTAACTGTCTCCGGCGTCCCCGTCATCCCAGGTGTACTCGTCGGTGAAGTTCTCCGGCTCGACGATCAGGCCGGTCAGGTAGACGCGCTTCCCGCCGGCATCGTGCGAGACGGTGACTCCGGAGGTGTCCCAACGCAGCGCGGCGTCGGGATCGGCGTTGATGAGACTGAAGTCGAGGGTGGGCATGTTCTTGTCTTCGCCGTCCGTATCGTAGGTCAGCAGAGTGACTTGCGTACCGCTGTTGATGTAGGCGTCCGGGTCGATATCGCTGGGACACAACACCCAGTTGTTCAGGCGCAGCCGGAGGTTTACAAGGTCGATCCTGTCGGAGGCAGCGCCCTCGGCGCCGCCGAGGTTCCATTCGTAGACGGCCTGGTTCCAAAGGTTGACTTTCCTGCTGTTCGAGGCGCCTGTGATGGTCAGCACACCTGCGACCTCGTCGCCTGCGAGCGAAACGCCCGGAGCCAGCACGCCCCGTTCCCATTCGAAATCCTGCCCGGTGTTGGTCATCACGACATTGTTGGCGATGAGCTTTCCGCCGCTGTTAATACCGAGTTCAAACCTGTGGGCCTCGGTAATCGTGCCGGTGACCGCCAGGACCCCGCCGTTGCGGAATTCGAATCCCGGGTTGTTGGTCCTGGTAGAGGTCGCATCGCCGATGATCAGGGTGTATGCATCATCGTTCTCGTGGTAGAATCGCTCGGCGGTGACGTTGCCCGTAATGGTGGCATTAGCGCCATACCGCACTTCAAACTGGTTGGTCAAGGTCACATCGCCGGTTATGTTGACTTCTGAGTTATTGAACCAGAACCGCTGGCCCGTGACGTTGCCCGTAACGTTAAGGGTAGCGCCCGGATTAGCATCCAGTTGCCCGCCCAGGGTCACATTGCCGACGATGTCGGTCTGGCTGACGCCGTTGCCAAGCCAGAACCGGAAGGCGTTAACGTCGCCTGTGACGGTTGTCGTCGCGTCCCCCTGCGTTTCAAACGCATCGTCCAACACCACGTTGCCGATGATGGTGGTGGTGGCGGGGTTGTCGGCATTGTAGCCGTTGGTGTACAGCCTTCGCCCGGAAACGGCGGTCGTGCCCGGCTCGCCCCAGACAAAGAGGTGTGCCTCGCCGGGACTGTTGCCCCAATTACCAACATCGATATCCCAGCGGGCGCGAAGGACGCCGTGCCTGGTCGGCGAGCCGATATTCATCGTGCCGCGCCGCAGCCGCACCGCATCGTCGCACCAGTACGAGGTAATCGCATCGTCATTGCTGTGGGACAGGTCGCCGATAATCGGATGCCCGCTGCCCTGGTAGTAGTTGTCCTGATTGTTTCTCCATGTGGTGATCGTTCCGCCACCGACCATACGCAGCGAGGGCGTGTCGCCCGCGTCTGAATGGTCGGAAATAAGGCGCCCGGCATTGATATTACCGTGAACCCATATTTCTCCATCGCGGACAAACTCGACCTGGTCACCGTCGGGATCGATGGTGATTATGTCGCCTTTGACCTCCAGGAAGGTGTCGTCTTCGACCCATATCCGCCCGGTGGTGGAAGTAAGGTTCCCGTCAATGGTGACGCGGGAATTGTGCTGGAGGTCGACGTTTCCGTTCGACAGCACGTTACCGCCAACAGTGACCTGGGAACTACCCTCTGTGTCGAAAGACCCGCTTGTGACCTCCACATCGCCGGTGATATTGACCGTGGAATTCTCTCTGGTTTCTAACCGGCCGGCGGTCAGGCTGCCCGAGACAGTCAGGACGGCCTCGTCGCGGGTATACGTAAGGTCGGTGACGTTCAGGTCTCCGGCGAAGGTTGCCGTCGAGACACCGCCATTGTCGTCATTGTGGATCTGCAGTTCCTGCATGGTCTCGCTTGCGCCGGTCGAAACGAGCGTCGCGTTGAACTGATTCTGCCAGCCGACCCGGACTTTCGTGCCGGAGAGGTCTACCGAACCGTCCAGGACCAGCTTGTCGCCGGTGTGGCCGCTGAAGTTACGCAGGGATTCCATACCTTCAATAAGGATCCAGTCGTAGTTGGCGTCTGAGCCCATCTGCAGCTTCGGGTTTCCCCCACTGGACGAGATGATGTGCAGTTCGCCGACGCCCTGGAACCATGCGTTGTTGTTGTTGGTCGGCTGCATGTCTGCGCCGTCCAGGTCGATGATCAGCTTGCCTTCGCCGTCACCGTAGAAGTTCATGTTGTTGAAGTTGCTGAGCCCGCCTCTGAGAACAACGCCGTCTGCATCGGTGCCGGGATTGCCGTAGATCTGGAACTGGCGGTTGCCGTTGCTACCGTTCAGCGGATTGAGCAGGGTGACGATGTTGTCGGCGTCTTCGGCGCCGAAGTTGAGTTCGCGTTCGTTTTCGATGCCCGGATTAGCCCCGTCGTTCTCGTGATAGCCCATGTAGATCGTCGCCGGACCGCCGATGGACGGGTTCAACTCGACGTCCAGCGGACCGCCCTTTGCGGCGAATCCGCCGCCGCCCTCGTTGTCGCCGTCCCAGGCGATCGTCCTGGCGTTGGCATCGTCGATGTCGATCTTCAGTTCGCCATTGCCGATCAACGCGTTCTCGTAGCGTTCGTCGCCGTCAAACATTATCCGCCCGGCGATGGTGTTTATGCTTCCCAGATTGCCGTTGGTTCCGTCGGCCGTACCGAAGAAGTACGCCCCGCGGTTGATGATGATATTATTGACGTTCGGCAGCGTCGTACCGTCTACTGTTCCGTCGACGCTGGCGTGCCCGTCATCGCCGATGATCAGGTCGTACACGTCGCCGGGAGCGCCGCTGATGTTGCCGCTGATCGTCGAGGCGCCATTGAACAAAACGTTGTCGTCGGTATCGGGCACAGAACCGCCCGGGAGCCAGTTGGTACCAGGGGATGTCGTGTACCAGAGGTTGTCGACATCGCCGTCCCAGGTGAAGTCAGCGGCCCGCGCCGACGGGGTCAGCAGAGCGGCGGTCAGGACGATAACTGCCAGAATCAGTGTTTTCGGCGAATTCATGATGGACTCCTTAGTTCCGGAACCAGCCCAAGAATCAAAAACAACCATCCTGCCAGGCCGAGAGACGAATCTGCAACCAGGCGGAAAATGCGCACAACTCAACCAAGTGGGTGGCGGAAAAGGAGAGCCCTCAATTCCACCATCCTTGCCGTCCGAAGCAAGAACGGACCTCGCCGCCAAACGCAGCATCCTCCGAAGCTACTGGCCAAAGATTGTATCAAATAAATCCGGTGGGTACAAGGAAATAATAGACTCTTCCCCACAATATTTGGAGAGGCCCCTGCGTCGGCGACAATGTGCTTTGTGTTGCATGTCGGTGATGTAACGGATGGTAGAACAGAATGTTAAGAGCCTGTGACATACAACGCGGTGTCAAGCGGAATTTTCAGGCGAACGTTTCGGCGGGCGGATTGCTGGAAACGCTGTTGGGCGATTGCCTTACAAATCCTCAATGTACCTGATATGGGCGGTTGGCCCGATGGTCACCAGGTTCACAGTTCCGACCCACGGCCCGGTCGTGGCCAGTGACGATCATATTATATGCACATTCTCCGATATTTCTCAAAGTGTCTATCAGGCGGTACGATAGCGGAGTTGAGCTTGGGTCTTATACGATGTGAGTATCCTGCCGGCGGCGGAGGGCCCCGGCGGGAACCTGTGAACCATATGTGACAACCGGCGGCGGGCGGGAACCGCTGCTCCCAAATGGCAAAAAGCCGGAAAGCCATTGACTGCGCCGCGTCAAGTTTCTACACTTACCAGACCCTGGGCGACTGGACCGCCCGGGCCTGCCGAGAGTCCCCGAAAAACACCCTGGACAAACCCACTGGAAAGCGGAGAAGCACAAGATGGCCAAACGGAAACCTAAATACGTCTATTTCTTTGGTGGCGGTAAGAGCGAAGGCAAAGCCTCTATGAAGGAACTGCTGGGCGGTAAGGGTGCAAACCTTGCTGAAATGTCCAGCCTGGGCCTGCCCGTACCGGCGGGGTTCACCATAACCACCGAAACCTGCGCCGCATATTACGAGTTGGGGCGCAAGTACCCGGCTGAACTCGCGCCGCAGATCGACAAGAACATTCGGAAACTCGAATCCGTCACGGGCAAGACGTTCGGTAAAGGCAAGAATCCCCTTCTGGTTTCCGTGCGGTCAGGTGCGGCGGTCTCCATGCCCGGGATGATGGACACCGTTCTGAATCTCGGACTGAACGACTTGACCATCAAGGCCATGATCGCAAACAGCAAGAACGAGAGATTCGTATGGGACTCCTACAGGCGTTTCATGCAGATGTTCGGCGATGTCGTGCTGGACATCGACCATCATAATTTTGAAGCTGCCCTCGATAAGGTCAAGAAGGCCCGCGACGCCGCCAACGACACCGACCTCGATGTCGACGGTCTCAAAGACGTTGTCGCAGAATACAAGAAGGTCTATAAGAAGGCTCGCAAGTCCTTCCCCCAGGACGCCCGCCAGCAGCTTCAACTCGCAGCCGACGCGGTCTTCAGCTCATGGAACAACGCGCGGGCAATCAAGTTCCGCCAGCTCAACGATATCCGCGGGCTGCTGGGGACGGCGGTCAACGTACAGGAAATGGTATTCGGGAACATGGGTGACGACTGCGGAACGGGCGTGGCATTCACGCGCGACCCGTCGACCGGACGCAACAAGTTCTACGGTGAGTTCCTCATGAACGCCCAGGGCGAAGACGTTGTCGCGGGCATCCGCACACCCAAACCGATCAGCCAACTGCGCAGGTACGACGCCAAGTGCTACAAGCAGCTCCTCGCTATCCGCACCAAGCTCGAGGAACATTATCGCGACGTTCAGGACATCGAATTCACTATCGAGAAGGGCACGCTGTTCATGCTCCAGACCCGCTCGGGCAAACGAACAGCCGCCGCCGCAGTCAAAATCGCCATCGACATGATGAAGGAAGGCCTCATCACCGAAAAAGAGGCCGTCTGCCGCGTCGATCCAAAGAGCCTCGACCAACTTCTCCATCCGCAGTTTGACACCAAGGCCGAAAAAGCCGTCGACATCCTCGCCACAGGCCTGCCCGCAAGCCCGGGCGCAGCGACCGGGCAGATCGTCTTCTCCGCACACGAAGCAGAAGAGTGGGACGATATGGGCATCCCCGTGATCCTCGTGCGCATCGAAACCAGCCCCGAAGATATTGGTGGTATGGACGTCGCAAAGGGTATCCTGACCGCCCGGGGCGGAATGACCTCGCACGCCGCGGTCGTCGCACGCGGAATGGGCAAGTGCTGCGTCGCCGGCGCCGGACAATGCCATATCAACTACAAGAAGAAAACTCTCACTGTCGGAAAGAAGACCCTCAAAGAAGGCGACTGGATCAGCCTTAACGGATCGCTGGGAAGAGTCTATGTCGGAAAGCTGCCAACCGTCTTGCCGAAGCTCACCGGACCCTTCAACCAGATTATGAAACTCGCCAACAAGCACCGCCTGCTGGGTGTTCGCACGAATGCAGACACGCCCGCCGACACCGCGGTGGCCGTCAAATTCGGCGCCGAAGGCATCGGACTGACACGAACCGAACACATGTTCTTCGAGGGCGATCGCATCATCTCGATGCGAAAGATGATCCTCGCCGAAGACGCCGCCGGTAGGAAAGCCGCCCTCAAAACACTCCTGCCGCTACAGCGCAAAGACTTCATCGGTATCTTCAAGGCCCTCAAAGGCCGACCCGCAACCATCCGCTTCCTCGACCCGCCACTGCACGAGTTCGTCCCGCACGACAAGGCCGGACAAGCCGAAATGGCCAAAGCCATGGGCGTCTCGCCGAAAGTGATCAAAGCCAAAGTCGATTCACTCCACGAGTTCAACCCCATGCTCGGACACCGCGGATGCAGGCTGGGAATCTACTACCCCGAAATCACCGCGATGCAGGCCCGCGCCGTAGTCCAGGCCGCATACTCCGTCCCCGGCGCCAAAGCCGAAATCATGATCCCGCTGGTCGGTAATGTGGACGAACTGACAAACCAGAAACAGATCGTTCTGGACGTCATCGAACAGGTTAAAGCCGAAATGGCCCGCAAAGGAAAGAAAAAGGCCCCGCCGATCAAGATCGGAACGATGATCGAAGTACCGCGCGGCGCCCTGACCGCAGACGAAGTAGCCAAAGAAGCCGAATTCTTCTCATTCGGCACGAACGACCTGACGCAGATGGGCTGCGGCTTCAGCCGCGACGATTCGGGCAGATTCCTCAAACGGTACGTCGAACTGGGCGTCTACGATAGCGACCCGTTCCAGACCCTCGACCACAGCGGCGTGGGCGAACTGGTCCGCATCGCCGTCGAGAAAGGGCGAAAGACCCGACCGGACATCAAGCTGGGAATCTGTGGCGAACACGGCGGCGATCCGCAATCCATCGAGTTCTTCCACAACGTCGGTCTGGACTACGTCTCCTGCTCGCCCTACCGAGTACCGGTAGCACGACTCGCGGCCGCACAGGCCCAGATCAACAACCCAAGGAAGAAATCGAAGTCGAAAAAGAAGTAGACCACTCTTCTAATAAGAGCACCCATAAGAAGCTCCCCGCAATCCTGCGGGGAGCTTTTCTTTGGACACACATTTGTCACCGCCGTCGGAGATTATCGCCTCTGCGGGCCGGCTTGGGAGATTACTTTCTTGGCGTCAATCTTCTTCGTGCCCCAGTGCCCCGGGCCGAAATCGTTGTCCTTCCACGTGTGATCTTCACGGCGGGACTGGTTGAATCGCACCGGGCTGGGTCCGACGTTGCGAAGCACGTTTCGCTCAACGAGCAGGCCTTGGGAGCCCTGGTCGAGGAATATCCCGTCGGTCGGCGCGCCGATGGCGCCCTCGGCCCGGCGGATGTCGTGAATGTAGTTGGCCCGATACACGCTCCCGGTCAGCACGCCGAGCGAGTACAACCCGCCCGCGTCGGCCAGGTCGCGCATCACGTGATGAATATCGTTGCCCTCGATCGTATTGTGGTCGGTGTAGTTCGCCGACCGCCCCCACGTCCAGCCAAGATGCACCCCTGCGTAACCGACATCCGAGATTTCATTATGTGCGATGCGGTTATGGTGGGCCTGGGCGATCCACACGCCGACCGCTGAGGGGTGCACCAGGCTGCAGCTCTTGATTGTGTTGTTGATCACCACGTTGTGCGACGGGGCGTCCGACAAGGGGACACGGCCTTTGACAGTGCGGACGTCCATGCCGATCAACACACCACCGCCACCGAGATCTTGCATGCGGCAAGTATCGATGCGGTTGTAGTCGCACCGCCGCCCGATCTTGATCGCATACGAGCCGCAGTGAGCAATCTGACAGTTTTCAAACGTGATGTGGTTCGCGTCGGTAAGTTCCACGACCTGCCCGGCAAGCGGAGCGGCCTGGGAGTCGGTATATCCGGGCGCGAACTTTTTGGGCCAGTCCGGATAAACCTTCAGCGCCTTGTCGGGCCAGTTCCTGGCTACGTCATAGATTCCCATCGGATACTGTGCGTGCTGGAACGACAGTCCGCGAAACATAACGTACTGGACGGGCTTTTTGGTCTTGGCGTCGCCCGAGATCACCAGAAGCTGCTGAACCGCCGGCGCCAGCATGTCCATCTTGTTGGGATCTTCGCCTTTGCGGGCAAAGTACCGCAACTTACCGGAAGTTTTGTCCAGCGTCCATTCTCCGGGCGAATCGAGGGCGGCGGCGATGTTTTCGATCCGGTAGCGGCACTTCAGCGAGAAGAACCCGACCGGGTAGCGACATGGTGTGTTGAAGTGAACGTCGCGTTTGGCAAGATCGATCTTACGGATCGTCTGCCACGAACATTCCCAACTGTGGAACGTGATGATCTCGGCGTTGCGGTAGTCGGACCACTTCTTGATGTCTCCGTCGCGGAATGAGAACCCGCAGAATGCGTCGGGCTGCTCACGTCGGAGTCGGCTGGCACCGCGGTATCCGCCGTAGCGTTTCTTCGCCGGTTCGGCGAACTTGCTCAACGCGCCCGCCGTTGTCAGGTATCCCGCGTTCGGTGTTCGAGCCCGCGTCAATCGACGCTCGCCGGCGAACAGTTGGCGAAAGTACCACTTGCCCGCCTTCACGTCAGGCAGATCGGAGATCCATATGTCGCCGCTTTCCTTTCGCCATCTCGGAATCTGCCGCGCTCCGCTGATGACGACCTTTTGGCCTTTGAGTGCGGCATACATTATATGGGCATTCTCCACTCCCGAATCGGCGGGCGTAAACTCCAGCGGTTTGGAGATAAAATACCGCCCGCGGTCGATCCAAACCGTCGCGCCGGAGGGCTTGCCTGGTTTCCGAATCGCATCGCGAGCCCGAGCGATAGTCGCAAACGGAGCGTCCTTAGTCCCAGCCGCATCGTCGCGACCCCCGACGGCTACATAAAACTCCCGCCCCGCCCCGAGCATCATCGAGCCGGACAAAGCGATCACCAGGGCCATCGCGCCCGCCTTCACCTGCGTCAGAGTTGTATTCATGGCGGTAGTATAGACCCCGGGGCTCACAATCCGCAATCATCGCAAATCGTTGACAGGAACCCCCGATTAGACGGTATACTGACAAGCGACGGTTTGGAGACGACACCATGAAGACGATTCAAGGATTCACGTGGGCCGCAGCAGTTCTGGCCGTCGCGGCTGCACCGCTCCTTGCGGCGCCGAAGAACATCGCGCCGCAGGCGAAGATCACGTCCAACTCCGAGCACAGCGGTTCGCACGCAGCCAGGCTTGTCGCCGACGGGAAGATCCCCGCCCTCGGCGGATGCAACGGAGCCGGACGGGAATGGGCCGCCAAAGGCAACAATCACCCCAAAGGCGTAACGCTGACGTTCAAGTGGGCAAAACCGGTAACCGTCGCCGAAGTAGTCTACTTCGGACGCAGCAGCCACGCGGTCGAAGGGTTCAAGGATTACGAACTCTACCTCGACAACGCGACCAAACCCGCGGTTAAAGGCCAATTCAAGTGCGGACACGGACCCCAGCGAATCAAGCTGCCCTCCCCCGCCCAGGCCGGCGCGCTGAAGCTGAAATTCACCAGTTGGTACAAGAGCCTCAATCCCGGCGCCGCCGAAGTCCAGGTCTACTCGACCAGCCCGTCGGACAAATCGCTCGGCGCGTTCAAACCACTACCGATCTTCAAGATTTACAACGGCGGCGGAGGAGGCCGACGCCCCGCGCCTCAGATCGTCGAGTCGCCCGAACTGGCCGCCCGGGTAAAAGCCGGCAAGCTCGGCTTCGACAAGCTCGTTGTCGTCAAGCGTCACGAGATGAACCCCTCACACGTCTACACGTACCACGCCGAGAGCTTCAAGGGCGGCGGCGGTCTGTACATATATAGCGCCACCGACGGAAAGCTCACCGAACTGGTTCCCAGCCCCGAAGGCGAGATCATCGACGTCGACGTATCGTTCGACGGTAAGGAGATACTGTTCAGTTGGAAGAAGTCCGGGAGAAGCCAGAGCCGCTACGGACCGCAGGACTTCAATCTCGAGGGCACCTTCGGAGTCTATCGCATCAACGCCGACGGTACGGGCCTGAAAAAACTTACCGGTAAAGACTGCAACAACTTCAACGCATGCTGGCTGCCCGACGGGCGGATCGGGTTCCTGTCCGACCGCAAACCGGCGTTTGCATATTGCTTCACCACCACCTCGCCGATCCTGCACCGCATGGACCGCGACGGCGGGAAGATTACGCGCATCTCGTCCAGTTACCTGAACGACTTTACGCCCAGTGTACTCGACGACGGGCGGATCGTTTACTCGCGATGGGAATATATCGATCGACCGGCGATACCCATCCAGAGCTTGTGGGCGATCAACCCCGACGGTACGAACGTTTCCGGCGTGTTCGGAAACCGGGCGATCAGTCCGGGCACGTTCATGGAGGCCCACTCGATCCCGGGCACACGCAAGATACTGTGCGTTCTGACCAGCCACAACGGGCCCTGCCGCGGAGCCATCGGAATCATCGACGTCGATCTGGGCGCTAACGCCCAGAACGCGATCCGCAATCTCACGCCTGAGGTGAACATCGGGCGCGTCGATGCCGGACACGGAAACAGTGTCCGCGGGCCGTACGAAAGCCCCTGGCCAATCGACAGCAAATACTTTCTGGTCTCCAAACGCGGTACGACGATCCTGCGCGATTACGACGGAACCGAGCAGGTCGTGCTGCTTCGCCCGGAAGGCGGTATGGGCTTCTACCACGCCCGCCCGCTGCACCCGCGCAAACGCCCGCCGGTGATCCCATCACGCCTGCCAGAGGGCCCGACCGCGCCCTGGGCCACCGTCATAATCCAGGACGTCTACAACGGGCTCGAGCCCCACGTTAAACGTGGCGAGATCAAGAAAATCTGCATCATCCAGGAAATCGAGAAGGCTCGGCGAGTACCGCTGTGCAACGCCGTGCCCACCGGGCGGGGATACGCCGCCAACAGCGCGTTCGGATTCCAGTTCCCGCTGGTTTCATGCGGGGCGACCTACGCGGCAAAGAAGATATGGGGCTACGTCCCGGTCGACGCCGACGGATCGGCCAACTTCAAGGTCCCCACCGGAATGCCGATCTACTTCGCCGCCATCGACGCCCAGGGACGCGCCGTCCAGCGCATGCGAACCTTCACGCACTTCATGCCCGGCGAGGTCCAGAGCTGCGTTGGCTGTCATGCGAATCGCAACTACGCTACCGGCCGCGCAGGACAGCGACCGACCGCCGCCCTGCGAAAGCCCGTCGAGATCACCCCGCCCGAATGGAAAGCCGAGAACTTCAGCTACTGGAAGGTCGTCCAGCCCGTGCTCGACAAGCACTGCATCCGCTGCCACAACGCTCACAAGCACCCCAAGGGCGTGGACCTGAGTGGAGCCCGGAGCGACTTCTTCAATGTGTCGTACGACGTGCTGACGCGCACGGGCACGATGTGGGCCGATCACCCCGAGCGACACGGCGGTGGACAACCAAATCCGCCATGGGTCAGTTGGATATCCACCGCCAACGGGTCCGAATCCAACATCCGCCAGATCACCCCTCGCCAGTGGGGTTCGCCGGCCAGCAAACTCGCCACCCAGATCCTCGCCGGTCATCCGGACAAGGACGGTAAACCGCGCATCAAGCTGACCGACGCCGAGCGACTGCGCATCTTCGCGTGGATCGATCTGAACATCCCGTACTACGGCGAGGCCCGGACGAACTACCCCAAGCGGATGGGCTGCAGGCGAATGCTCCCGCCGACGCTGGGCAAAGTTCTAGCTGAGGTCGCCAAACGGCGATGCGCCTCGTGCCACAAGGGCGGGAAGATCCCCCGAACGTTCTACACCCGCGTGACCAACATCGAAGACAACACATTCCTGCTGGCCCCGCTGGGTAAAACCGCCGGAGGGTCACAAGCCTGCGGAAAAGCGATCTTCAAAACAAAGAACGATCCCGACTACCAGGCGATCATCAAGGTATTCGCACCAATCACCGAGATGCTAAAAGCCAAGCCCCGCATGGACATGCCCGGAGGACGGTGAACGGCGACGGATGAACGTCCAACAACCAGCAAAAAACGCCCAATTCTCAAGTAACGACAACGGCGAACGTCAACGGCGCGCGAAACCGCAAGCGGTTCGGTTATTTGTCTCTGACTGCTGAGCCCAGCATAACCTGACCGCTTGCGGTTTCGCACGCCGTTGTCGTTGACGTTGTCTGTACCTTTTCTTTCGCCCGCGCGTTTGCCTGGCGCCGATTGAATCGTAAGGTTCAGATAATGAAAAACCCCTGCCTGGTTCGGCGGGTGTCTTTGTGAAAAGGATCGGTCTGTAACTTTGGGAAGCGTCGTCCGGGCGCCGCACGTCGTCGCCTGGCGGCTACCCACCTTGCATTGTTGGGTTCTTTTCCGCTGACGCCTCCGGCTGGTTGACAGGGGTATTTTTTTGTTCCGGTGGTTCTTCACTCACCTGGTCCCATGCAGACAACCGTCCCGTCGCTCAGTGCAATCAGCAGGCGCCCGCCGGCGGAGACCATTCCATCGAAGACGGGTAGCGAATCGAATTTGTACTCCGCCAGCGTCTTGCCGTTTGCGCGATTCACCGCATGTAGCATAGCACCGTGTTTGCCTTCCCAGGCGGCGGCCTGTTTGACCAGGCGTGCTTTCAGTGATTCATCGTCGGGGTTGTTCCAGGCTTGTTCCTCGTCTGCAAAGTCGGGCGGTCCGGCGATGAAGAGCACGTTTGCGGTAAGAACCATCGCTCGGGCCATCAGCGGCAGGTCGTCGCGGCGCCAGTGGAACTTGACGGCCGAAAGCTGCCTGGGCGTGTATCTCTTGCGGGCCTTCCAGTTGGCCTTGTCGGCCTCGTGTCGCTGGCGACCGTCGGTGGCCTTGGAGGAGATGTCTTTGGCTGTCGCCTTTACGCGTGCCGGTCCCTGGGGGTCGGGCTTCTTGTCGGCGGCGTAGAGGTGATACTTCATCACCGGCGATTGGGAGAAGTGCTCGGGACGGCGCGCGAAGCTGTAGACCTTCGAATCGTCAAACGACATTATCCGCCCCGACGGCGCATACCTCGCCCCGTCAAACCATACGTGCCACCCGTACACACCGGTGACGCCCAGCATCCAGTAGGTTCGGTGCATCCACGTGTCGTCGAGGAAACCAACCGGGCTGAACAGGTGCGCGCCGGGGCGGTTTTGCTCGGCGACATTCAGGTCCGGCGCCACCCGCGTCCGCTTGCCTTTCAGGTCGAACGGTTGGGAGCGCATGTAGATGTGCTTGTCGTCACCCGAGAGGATATCCGGCAGGGCGGTGGGCATGGTCAAACCGATCCAACCGCCCTGGAGCTTCTGGAGATTCTTGCCCGACTTGGGGTCCTTTTCGTTCATGACGGTCATCGACAGCATCTTCCCGCTCTTGGCGTCGAGGCGATAAAGCCTCATGCCCCCGTCGAGAAACGACGACCGACCGGCCACGAAATAAACCTGATCGTCCCGCACCAGAACGCTCCCGCTGACCGGCCAGACCGATTCGAGCTTACCGTATGACATCAGCATCCGATCGACCGGGGCGGCCAGGTGGCGCCACACAAGCGCGCCGTCGGTCGCCCGCAGACAATAAACCGACCCGTCGCACGACCCGAAGATCACCGATCCGCCGTAAACGGTCGGCGGCGAATCTACGGGCCCGTCGGCGGTGAAATCCCACAGTTTCTTACCACTGGCCAGATCGAGAGCGATAACCCCGTGAGCATCTTTAGCGACCGCATAGACCCGCCCACCGGCGGACACCAGCGGGGAAAGCTTGCCCAGCGATTTGGTGCGCCAGAGCGTATCGAGCTTCGCGGGCACGGGACAATTAATATACCCGCTCCGCCGGATATCCCGCCTGTACGTGGGCCAATCATCCGATCTGGATTTGGGATTTTTGACAGAAACCTTCCCGAACGCCGGACCCTTTTCCAGGCGTTTGTCGGCGGAAGGCTCCGCTTGCGGTTTCGCGAGCCGTGGCGCCAGGGCGTTAAACCCCGACGTCTTGGTCTCAAGCAGGCACGCGCACGGATGCGGCGGATTGTAAATCAGCCCATTGGCGGGCAGGATCCCATACACGCATCCGCCGCGGGTCCAGTGATTCACATCGACTGTCTTTTCGCGAACGTCGGCGAACTCGATGCCCGTACGGGAGGCCAGGATGTACTTGTCGGTAGCTTTGGAACGATAGCACCGCGGGTGGAACCACGTCATCTTCGGCGGGCTGAAGCTCGTTTCTATCTTGCCGGTGCGAAGATTCTTTCCGACAAACGCCCCGCCGCCGGACCCGCCGGACCATACCAGATCGTTGACGACCAGCACGTCCCCGGGCGAAACATGGCCCGAGCGAGGATGACGCCTGGTCCGCCACAACTCCTCGCCGCTTTTGCCATCGAGCGCCACGAGCGACTGACCGATCAGGGAGAAAACTATATCCTTATATACCACCAGCGTAGGCGCCGCGTGACTTATCAGCTTGGTCGCGTTGCCCACCTGCTTCGATTCCCACTGCTTTTTCCCGTCTCTGCGGTCGAGGCATATAACCTTCCGCCCGTCGCAGAAGTAAACGCTTTTGGTGTCGACCGCCATCGTCAGCAGCGCGACGGGATAGTCCTTCCGCCATAATTGCTTGCCCGTTTTGATGTCGCATGCGGTGATGTATTGCTTGCGGGCTCCGGCGCGCCAGGCTCCGATCTCCCGCGCCCGATACGCCTCGTGCCAGACGAACGGATCCTTCGGCTTGAACACGTCAACCTTCAGTCCGGCGATAACGTTGGCAAACAGCACTCCGTCGGAAACTATGATCCCCTCGCTGCCGGCGGTGCCCTCGAACTTCAGCAATGTCTTGCCCGTCGCGGCGTCCAGGGCGACAACCGGCGGTTCGATACCGAGCGTCACATACACCCGATCTCCGACAGCCACCAGGCGACGCGGCAGCTTGGCGGGACCGGACTTCAGCGGCCAGAGATGACTCTGCCACAACGCTATCTCACGCTTCCACAGGACAACGCCGTTGAACGCGTCGCGTGCGACAAGGCGCCACTTCGGCGGGAGCTGGATCGATGTCATCGGGCCTTCGTCGATAATGTAGAACATCCGTCCGCCCGCCGAGACCATCGCACTGACGCCCCCCATCTTCTCGTGCGATCGGGTCCACTTCGGTCCGCCGTCCCACTGCAGGCGCCGCACCGGTCCGATGACCGTATCGTGCGCGACGGCGTTATTGGATGGATCGTGCATGTAATGCGTCCACTCGTCTATCTCCGCCGGACGCGGTTTGACGGTCTTCGTCCAGGCGCCGCCCTTCTTGACGCACAGGGTACCGCCAGGGGCGAGTACCCGCATGATCTCGCCGGGAGGGACCTTGCCCGCATTGGCACACACCACGAGATTCACCATGTTGTCGATGTAGGGCAAGGTTGCTTCGTCCCACCGGCGCACCGAAACGCGACCGTAGAGCCCGAGCGATTTGATGTGTTTCCGGGCGGCCGCCACGTTGGCTGCATTGGCATCCAGACCGTGAACGATGTAATTGTCCCCCGCCCGCAGGCCCGCGGTAACCTCGCCGACGCCGCAACCAAGATGCACCACCAGCCCGCCGCGAACACCGCTCAAAGCCAACAGCTCACCGGCGGTCTTGCTCTCGGCGGCCTGACCGCCGCAAGCAAACCCCAAAAGCACAAGACAAGCAATCACGACAGTAAGTGGAGTTTTGATATTCATGCCCGCAATTATACCCTCTCCATACCGCACAAGGCAAAGCCCCCCGCCGATCGCGAAATCAGCGCCCGCCGGACTGACCCTGCTACTTCTGCTTCTTCATCGTATTGTCCTCCAGGCGGACTAAAATTCCATCTTCTTCGGCATGGCTTGGTAGCCGTAGTACTTGTGTTCGATGCGGTCGGGGTACACTTTTACTATGCGGAAGCCCAAGGGGTCTTTGCGGAGGGCCTTGCCGGTTGAACTGGTGGTGACCAGTTCGATATCGCCGGACTTGACGTAGAGGTTACCGTGGTAATGCCCGCTGAAAACGGCGCGGACGCCGGCTTGTGCGAAGAGCTTCAGCAGTTTCGCCCGCGGCTTGGGCGGGAGGTTGAAGTACTGGTGCGGTTCGTCGGGTTTCTTCAGGCACATGGGATGGTGCATGAAGACGATGCGGTGGCGAGCGGTCTTCACCGCATCAGACAGCAACGTTTTCTCGATCCAGTCCATCTGGGCTTTGGCGGCTTTTGGCGCTCCGGTTGAGTTTTTGATGAGGTCGCTCTCGATGGCCATAAAGAAATCCCCGGCGTGCGAGAACGTATACCAGAGTTTCCCGAACCGCTTGACGTACCACGCCAGCGTCTGGGGTGTGGGAATGTTGCAGACGTCGTGATTGCCCGCGAGGTTGTAAATTGGGATGCGTTTGTCGAGCCCTGCGGCGGCTTGAAGATAATCTTTGGCGCGCTGCTCATCCTTTTTGTAATCGCGTTTGGCGACGCTACCGTGGCAGTTGAGCAAGTCGCCGCAAACGACCACGAACGCCGGCTTCAAAGCGTTTGCGCATGCGATAGCCCGTTTCCATGACGCCACCGAGCCCCAATACAGTTGCGGGTCGGCCATCTGGATGAAGAAGTAAGGGTCGGCGGGCCGCGTATCGGGCGACTTGGCGGCAAGTGACGCCCCCGCCATCGCCGCCACGCCGAGCCCCGCGGTCCTGATAAAACCGCGTCGATTGAGTTGCATTTCTTTCACGGAGTTCATCTGCCCATTATACTACCCCAACACGAAATGACCAGAAGAGGGCTCATTGGACCACGAGCATGCCTGAGCGTTCGAGTATAGAATGTTTCATCCGTCCGCTTCGGCGGTCGGACCGCGGGGCGGCCAGGGATATTTGTGTCGCAACGGCGTGGCTGGGCGACCGGGGGAAGGGACACATTCCCGACGACTGGATATGGGCGGAGTTCTGGACGCGATACTTCACCGACAGAGAACCGCAGAACAGTTTCGCCCTTTGCGGCGCCGACGACGGGCGGATTGTGGGCTACCTTATGGGTACTTCCGACGTGCGCCGCTTCGAGAGGTACATCCCCTTCCTGATCCCCGGGATAGTCCTGCGTGCAATTCGCAAGCGTCTGCTTCGCCGGAGCGAGACGCGGGCGGCGGTAGTGGCGATGTCAAAATCGATTGCGTGCGGGGAGATGTCGATACCCCACCGCGTCGCCCGCGACTACCCCGCTACGATGCACGTCGACCTGCTGGACGAAGCGCGAGGACGGCATTTCGGCGCCAGGCTCTACAAACTGTTCGAAAAGCGAATGCGGTCGCTGGGAGTTGCCGGTATTCATGGACAGACATTGAGCGTCAACAAACCTGTCGCCGGTTTCTGCGAGAATGCGGGGTTCACGCTGACCGCCAGATCACCGATCCACGCCTTCGATCACGTAGAAACCGAACCGATCGAAATCCTCACCTGGACCAAATCACTTCTCTGAGCCCGTAATCTGCTCGCCACCCCAGGCGCGGATCAGGCGCCCGACCGTCATGCCCTGGACCAGGACCGCGAACGCCACGACAACGTAGGTCATCGTTACGATCAGTTCGCGGCACGGTACAGATTGCGGTATCGATAGCGCCAGCGCCACCGATATCCCGCCCCTCAGACCGCCCCATGTCATTATCGCCACCGTCTTCGGGCGACCGGTGCCTACCGCCATCACGCCGGCGCCCACCGTCAACATTCGCGACAGCAGCACCAACGGAACCGCGATCAGCCCCGCGAGCATGTACATCCCGCGAGCCGACAGCACCAGGACCTCAAGCCCGATCATCACGAACAGTATCGCGTTGAGTATCTGGTCGATCAGCTCCCAGAACAGGTCCAGGTGTTCGCGGGTGATTCTGCTCATACCAAGCCGTCGCCCGGTGTTGCCCATCAGCAGTCCGGCGGCAACCATCGCCAGCGGACCGGAAGTGCGTAGCCTGTAGGCAAGAGCGTATCCGCCCATGACCAGCGCAAGAGTCACCAGGATCTCTACGTGGTAGTTGTCGATGCTCTTAATGATCCGAAACGTCAGGTAGCCTATAACAAGTCCAAAGGCAATCCCGCCAACGGCCTCGATAAGGAACAACTTCGCTATCCATCCGATACCGGCTTCCTCCCCCATTGCAACTTCCATCACAGAAATGAACACCACCACGCCGATACCGTCGTTGAACAGTGACTCGCCCGATATCTTCGTCTCGAGTGATCGCGACGCCCCGACGCGTTTCATAATACCGAGCACCGCGATCGGATCGGTCGGAGAGATCAACGCTCCGAACAGCAGGCAGTATATCCACGGTATTCCCAGCGACATAACGCCCGACAAACCGAATACCAGCCCGGCGACCAGGAACGTCGAGGCCACCGTACCAACAATCGCGTACGTCGCGATCTGCCACTTGTACTCGGCAAGGTCGTTGAGTTGCACGTGCAGCGATCCGGCGAACAGCAGCAAACCCAGCATGCCCTTCATCATCACCTCGCCGAAGTTCATGTCTTCGACCAGACCCCTGGCCGCGGGTTGGATACCCTGCCCGACAGGCAGCGCGCCGACACCCAGCAGCACCAGCGACAAGACCAGGCTGCCGAGCATCAGTGCGATCGTCGGGGGCATCTTCCACCATCGGTGGTTGACGTAGCTCAGGACGGCCGCAAGGGTCAGCAGAATCGCAACGGTCTCGAAAACATCCATCGAACGGATTCCTTTCGCCAACAAGTGTATCGCATGGGGAAACGATTGCCAACCTCTTGCAACGTGCGCCCGACTTGCTATCTTAATGGGACGCCCCGAGCACAGTTGCCCGGCGGCAAATCCAGGCGACACCTGACAGAAAGGATCAAAGATATGCCCAAGCGAGTATTGAAAGTTGGCGTGATCGGCGGCGGCGGCGGAGCGTTTATCGTGAACCCCCATCAGAAAGCAATTCACTTCGACGGTACGCGACGGGTAACCTGCGCCGCACTACACCAGGACCCCGAAATCGCGATGAGCGAAGCCAGGAAATGGGCATACCCCATAAAAGGATATCCCTCCTACGACGATATGATCGCCGACCAGGCCAAATTGCCCATCGGCGAGAGAATCGACTACGCCCTGATCGTCACGCCCAACTTCGTACACTTCGATCCGGCGATGAAGCTCGTCGAGGCCGGTATCCCGGTCTTCTGCGAGAAGCCCATTACGGTTAAAGCCTCTGAGGCGATCGAACTGGCGGCGGCTGTGAAGAAAAACAAAGTGCCTTTCGGCATCGCCCATACGTATCTGGGCCACTGGTCGAGCTGGTTCGCGCGATGGATCATCACCAGCGGAAAGCTCGGCGCGGTGCGCTGGTGCGACTCGTACTACCTGCAGGGTTGGCTGGCGACCAGGCTCGAAGCCGAAGGCCAGATGCAGGCCTCCTGGCGTACCGACCCGAAGATGGCGGGCGCCTCGTGCTGCGGCGGCGACATCGGAACGCACGCTTACATGCAACTGCGATTCCTGACCGGGCTGGAAGTAACGTACGTCCGCGGTATGATCGAGACGTTCCTGAAAGGCCGTCAGCTCGACGACCATTTCACCACGTACTGCAGGCTGTCCAACGGCGGGCGGGCGCTTATTCGCGCAACGCAGATCGCCATCGGTAACAAGAACAACATGGGCATCGAGGTCAACTGCGAAAAGGGCAGCCTGATCTGGAAGCAGGAAGACTCCGAGCGCATCGTCATCCGCCTGCCCGGCGAGCCCGACCGCGACTACTGGCGCGGCGAGGTTGGCGGTTCGGACAGCTTCCTGGGCAAGATCCCCAATTGGGTCGCCGACGAAGCGACGATCCCCTCGGGACACGGCGAGGCGTTCCACGACGCCTTCGCACGCCTGCACCGCGAGTTCGAGAAGGACGTGCGAAAATACAACGCAGGCCGGAAGTTCTCCTGCGACGGTAGCAAGTACGCCAACATCCAAGACGGCGTGAAGCACATGAAGTTCGTCGAGGCCGCCGTCAAAAGCGCAAAGAACGGCTCGAAGAACATTCGCATGTAGATGCCCGACAACGTTTGAAGCAATCCCCAGGCCCGTCCCGGAATTCATCCGGGGCGGGCCTGTTGTATTCCGTCTCCGGGCGAACCGTCCGTCCGTCCGGAGCGTACAAGCATCATAGGTGCAATAGCAGCATTCGTTCACGCGTGCGGGGTGCGCTTGTGCTCCGCCGAAACCCGAAAGGAGCAGGTCATGAACAACAAGGTTTCGTATATGGTTCTCGTATTGGCGGTTTTGTTGGCGGCCTCGACGTGTCCGGCGCAGATCCTGACCGCAAAAAGCAGTATCGAGTCGGTGACGCTCTACCGAGGACAGGCGCTGGTCACGCGGGCGGTGGTGCTTCCGGCTGACGCGGTTGCCAAGGCGCGCGCCGCGGCGGGCGAGTTGGAGGTATTCATCAGCGACCTTCCGGCGAATATCGTCGCCGCCTCGCTGCACGCCGACGGAGGGAAAGGCACGACGATTCGCAGCGTTCGGTACCGCACGCGGGCAGTGGCTGTCGAACCGAAAAAGGAAGTCGCCGAACTCGACGTGGAGATCAAGGACATCTCCAGGCAGATTGCAACCAACCTGCAGATGCAGGATCTTTTGAGCAGGAAAACGAAGTATGTCGAGAAACTCGAGAATTTCACTTCCGCGGTCGCCAGGGATAATGCGGCTGACAGGAAGATTGATCTCAAGACCGTCACGCAGATGAGCGACCAGATATTCAAGTACCACTCGGATCATGCCCAGGAGCAGATCGCCCTGAAGTTCAAGCGCGATGACCTTTCCGAGCAGTTGGCGCTGCTGAAGCGCAAACGCAGCGAACTGACGAAAGAGAAGAACCGCACGATCAGGGAGGCTATCGTTCGGTTGTTGGTTGGCGCCAAGCCGCCGGCTTCAATCAAGCTCAGTTATCTCGTCTCTTCGGCCGGCTGGTCGCCCGCGTACAACATCCGCCTCTCCGGCGAGGGCAAGAGCGTGACGATCGAGTACCTCGCCGAAGCGTGGCAGCAGAGCGGGGAGGACTGGTCGAAAGTGGCGTTGACGCTATCGACGGCGACCCCGCACATGAACGCCAAGAGCCCGCTGCTGTCGCCTTACTGGATATCGCTGGCGGGCGGCGATAACGCCAAGCTGTCGTCCGTGCAGACATTCAACAAGGCCCGGGGCGACAACAGCATGTCGCAGCTTGGCGTGCTGGCGGCGTGGTCGTCTTCCGGACGGCGGGATCAGATGCAGCAACTCGGGTGGGAGCTGAACCGCCTTGCGGCCGAGGCGCAGGGCATGGAGCTGAACGTCAAGGGCGACGTGCTCCGCGCCGGGGCGGGTGGTTTTGGCGCGTCGGCGGGTCTGGCGGTCTCGTATCCGCTGGCGGGCTCGATGACGCTGACCAGCCGCCCGGATAAGCAACTCGTCCAGATAAAGAAATCGCAACTGGCTGTCAAGTCGCACCACGTGGCGGTCCCGTTGTTAAGTACGCACGTCTTCCGCATGGCACGCGGGGTAAACACCACGGATCTTCCGCTGCTGGCCGGACAGTACAGCGCGTTTGTTGACGGTGAGTTCGTCGGGCGGGCGAACCTTCCGCTGGTCGCGCGGGGCCAGCCGATGAACTTCGGTTTCGGCGTCGATACTCAACTTCGCTGCAGGCGCGAGCTTGTCGACAAGTCCGACCGCGTCTCCTGGGGATCACGCATCCAGAGCTTCAACTACCGCCTCCGCATCGAGAGCTTCAAGGATCGCCCGGTATCGGTGCGCCTGCTGGACCGCATACCGGCCGTCAAATCCGACGACATCAAGATAACGCTGGGGAAACCGAGCGACAAGCTGTCGACCGATGCGATCTACGCGCGCGACCTGCGACCGAGGGGCATACTGCGATGGGACATCGAGCTTTCCGCGGGCGCCTCGGGCACGAAGGCTCGCGACGTAAAATACGGTTTCGAGATGAAGTTCGCCAAGGACAAACACATCGGTCAACGGGCCGCGGGCCTGATGCAGAAGATGCGCATCGACTTCAATGAAATGATGCTGAACCATTGACCGCACAAGCATTATTACCGACAACTTACTTTCTGTTGCGGTAGACACGCGCTTGTAACGCAAAGACCGCACAACTAGAATGTGAGCGTATGACGGGCATAAGACAATTCGGGGCGATGGCGGGTGCGATTCTCCTTGCCGCCGCGGTGACCATGCCGGCGGCGCTGGGCCAGGATGCAACCACGCAACCGGCCGGGACGCAACCGGCGCCAAAGGTTGCCGTAACCACTCAGCCTGGCAGGCGCGTGACCAAACATGGATGGTTCCCGGCGCGAATTCGCAAGGCTCCGGCTCCGGAGCTTCCGGCCAAGGTCGAACGCACGTTCGTTATCCCGATTCGCGACAAACGGTACGGTATCACCGATACGACATACGAATCGATAAAGAATAAAGTGACGCTTTGCAGAGGCAAGGGTGCCCAACTGGTGATCTTCGACATGGACACGCCCGGCGGTTCGGTAGCGGCGATGCAGCGCATAGTGGCGCTGATCACCGGCGAACTCAACGATATCTACACCGTCGCCTACGTCCGAAATGAAGCCATAAGCGCCGGAGCGATCATCTCCCTGGCTTGCGACGAGATCATAATGGCGCCCACAGGCAAGATTGGCGACGCCATGCCAATCATGATCGCGCCGGGAGGTACGCTCGCTCCCATGCCGAAAGCTGAACGGGAGAAGATTGAGTCATACCTTCGCAGCGACCTGCGTTTGCTGGCCGAGCGTATCGGACACAGCATACCGATTTGCAACGCGATGATAACCCTGCCCCGAAGAGTCTGGTTGATTCGTAGACCCAAAACGCAAGAGTTGAAACTCATAGATCCCGACGACGACAACTGGCAGGCAAGTATCTCCGGCGGTCCTCGCAAAGAAAGCCGGCGCCCGCGGCTGGACAAGGCCGAGTGGGAATTCGTCAAACAGATCGACGGAGACAACGAACTGCTGACCAAGACCGCCGACGAGGCGATCGAGATCGGCCTGGTGGATCACATAGTAACCGCTCCGGCGAAAGATCCGTTTGGGGGATTGGAGAAATACTACAATATCACGGGCGAACCGGTGATATTGGGCGATTCATGGTCTGAATCTCTGGTAGCACTCCTGACCAGCACGACCGTCACAGGCATCCTTATGATGTTGGCGATAATGTGCGTTTATGCGGAGTTCAACATGCCCGGGTTCGGAGTGGCTGGCGCGATGGCTATTGCATGCTTCACCGTGCTCTTCGGCAGCCATTACCTGATCGGTCTGGCCAACTGGTGGGAAATCGCCTTGTTCGCCGTTGGCCTGATCCTCATTGGCCTGGAAATATTCGTCATACCGGGCTTCGGTGTCGCAGGGATTGGCGGGATCGTCTGCTGCGTAGTCGGCCTGCTGGCTATGATCGTACCAAACGCACCGACGGAGTTTCCCTGGCCACAGACGGATCTGGATTGGAGTTGGTTCGGACCGGGACTATATGCACTGGGCCTGGGCTTAGTTGGAGGGGTAATCGGGGCGGTTGTCCTCGCGCAGTTCCTGCCGAAGATCCCCCTTGCCAACCGCCTGGTGATGGGCCGCGCCCAGCCCGCCACCGATGCACCGGCAACCCAAGACGCGCCGATCATGCACATTAAGGTCGGCGATACCGGAACGGTTGAAACAATGTGCAGACCTGTGGGCAAGGTGCGTTTCGGGAAAGAGCTCTGCGACGCAACGGCCGACGGAACAACAATAGAAACCGGCGCAAAGGTTCGTGTTATCGAGCGGACGGGCAATCAACTGATCGTCAAGGAAGTGTAGATGGAACCGCTGATGATAGTATTTCTGCTCCTGGTCGCCGCGATGGTGCTGGCGTTTCTTGAGATACTCACGCCGAGTTTCGGTCTGCTGGCTGTGGGAGCTGTTGGAACGCTCATCGGAGCGATCTGGATGGGTTTCTCATATGCTTCGTGGCTCGGTTACACAATTGTGGTTGGATCGATAGTACTCGGACCGGCCTACGTGGCGTTCCTGGTGCGCCTGCTTCCGAATACACCGTTGGGCAAGCGGATGTTCCTGGCCAAGGCCCCGGACGCCACCGGAGACGGGACGCCCCAGGCCGATACCTACGATAAAATGGTCGGTAAGACGGGAACGGCGGTGACGCTGCTGAGGCCCGGGGGCATGGTGCAAATCGCCGACGAGCGAGTGCCCGCCCACGCCGAGACCGGAATGATTGAAAAGGACACGCCCATTGTCGTAGTGGGCGCCGACTCAATGAACGTAATTGTCCGCACAGCGGATATCGACACCTGAACTTATCCTAATAGCAATACAGAAAGGATGTTACAATGATATCAACGATAGGAATGATACTCGCCGAAGGAGGCCCGAGCATACCCGCTATCGTGGGATTGGTGATCCTTCTGGTACTCGTTTTGGTATTCCTTGCGATATTTGCTCCGTTGTTCGGTCTGTGGATACAGGCGCTGTCGGCCAATGCAAAGGTGGGAATCTTTCAGCTTATCGGTATGCGATTGAGGAAGGTCCATCCCGCCAGCATTGTGATCGCGCGCATCCAGGCCATCCGGGCCGGAATCGATCTGGACACCGAGCAGCTCGAGACGCACTTCCTGGCTGGTGGACGCCCGATGAACGTCGTACGGGCGCTGATCGCCGCAAACCGCGCAGATATAGAACTGAGCTGGAAGTTGGCGACGGCTATCGATCTGGCAGGTCGCGATATCCTCGAAGCCGTCCAGACATCGGTTAATCCCAAGGTTATCGATTGCCCCAACCCCGTGATGGGCAAGCTGACCATAGACGCGGTGGCGAAAGACGGTATCCAGGTGAAAGCCAAAGCCCGCGTGACCGTCCGCGCAAATATCGACCGCCTGATAGGCGGCGCGACCGAGGAGACCATCATCGCGCGCGTCGGCGAGGGCATCGTAACCACTATCGGCTCGTCCGATACATACAAAGCCGTCCTCGAAAACCCCGACCTGATCTCAAAGGGCGTGATCGATAAGGGCCTCGACGCGGGAACCGCATTCCAGATTCTCTCGATCGATATCGCCGATGTTGACGTCGGCGAGAACATTGGCGCCAAACTCCAGGCCGACCAGGCCGAAGCCGACAAGCGCCGCTTTCAGGCCGAAGCCGAAAAACGCCGCGCCATGGCCATGGCGCGCGAACAGGAAATGGCCGCCATGGTCCGCGAAAACCGGGCAAAAGTCGTACTCGCAGAAGCAGAGATCCCGCTGGCTATCGCAGAGGCCTTCCGCAACGGCGCCCTGGGCGTGATGGACTACTATCGCCTGAACAACATCCAGGCCGACACGAAAATGCGAGACAACATCGGCGGCGGTGAAACAGCGAAAGACGATAAGAAATAGCGACACGCCATGAATCTACCGGCATACATACTGGCCGCCAAAGGCTCCGATGCGATCGAAATCATCGGTTTCGTGATATTCATCGGTCTGGCCATAATCGGTTCCCTCTTCCAGAAGGCCAGAGCGAATAAGGAGCAGGAAGAAAAGAACCGCAAGCCCCGCGAAAGGTCCGCGCCCCCGACCGTCCAGCCGATTCGGCCCGCACCACCGGTAGCCCTGCAGGCCGGGCAGCCCGTTCGCGTGTCAGAAGAACTCCGCTTGCGTCAGCAGCGCCAGACACAACTCGAACGCGATCGCCAGCAGCGACTGAGCGTGCGAGCATCCCCCGAGTCCGACACCGACGCCATCGAAGCCCATCTGGTAAGTCTGCACTCTGAGCAGGCGACCGATACTGAGTTCGAGGAGATAAGCGAAGTGGGAGTCATTCCGGGCCTCCAAACCCCCGCCGACGCACGCAGGGCAATAATCCTGCACGAAATATTCTCACCGCCAAAGGCACTGCGCAAAGGCGGAGAGATGTGGGATACCTGATCGGATATGGCTTGGCGTTAGGTTAGAGGGCCGAAGGCCCGTTAAGATATTAGCCGGGTCCGGAAGGACCCGGAATCCCGGTCCTTCAAAAACAGAGCCCCGAAGGGGTGACAGAAAAGCGGGAAAGCGAATGTCCTACAGTTCTGTCACCCCTCCGGGGCTCTGGAATATTAAGATCCGTGTTCCGGGGCCTGCCGGCCCCGGCTACCATCGCCCCGGGCCTTCGGCTCTCAAATCATCCGTTCCCCCTTACGCCAATCCGTGTCGCATTGGCGGGAGGTCGTCGTCGCTGGCGGCTTGGACCGCGACACCGTCTTCGACGAGCTTGTCCCAGTGCTTGGAGTTGAATATGCACCCGGGGTCGCCGGCGTGAAGTTGCCCGAAATATGCGTCGGCGCGGGCGCGGCATCCACCGCAATAGTTCTTGAACGCGCAGACCTCGCAGTGATGCAGGCGCTGGTCGCGGTCGTTGAGGACATCCCAGAATACGCTTTCGCGGAAGATCCGCATCAGCGGTTTGTCGCGAACGTTGCCCATTACGCGCTGGGGCATGTAGACGCACGGGGTGACGTTACCGCCGGGTTCTATGCAGACGTACGTCCGCCCCGCGCCGCAACCGCCGAGGTATTTGGCTACCACGCGGGCCTTGACTCCGCTGCCCGACCCGGCGTGGCTGCAGGCGGCTTTTCCGTCGTCAATCGGCGAACCGACCATGCAAATTCGGCCGAGTTGCGGGGCGGTTGATATTATTCCGATACCGTCGGTCTGCATCTTCTCGTTGAGAATCGTCAGGAGTTTCTCGCGCTGGGCGGGGGTGATATCGCCGGCGACCATTTTCAGCCCGCGCCCCACAGGTATGAAGTTGAAGTGCGCAAAGCAGCCCGCGCCAAGGTCTTCGGCCAGGGCGATCATCTCGGGGACCTCGTCGATATTACCCTGGTGAACGCACATCGCGATACCGAGCCTCATCCCCTCGGTGGCGACAACGTTTTTCGCTCCGGTAACAGCTTTTTCCCACATGCCCGGATGCCCGCGAAACTTGTCGTGGCGAGCCGGATCGACCGAGTCCAGGGATATCTCGACGTATCGCAGACCGGCCGCCGCAAGTTCGCCGGCGCGATCGAGAGTCATCGTCGTACCGTTGGTGGCGATAGTGGTGTGCATACCGTATTTCTGGGCCCTGAGGAGAACCGGGAGGAGATCGGGCGAGATCGTCGGTTCGCCGCCGGACAGCGCCAGCATCGGCATGTGCGCGCGGCCCATCTGGTCGACCAGGTCGAGCTTCTCGTTCAGCGCCAGTTCGCCTTCCAGTGCGGTCGCTTCGGAATCCTGGTAGCAGTGGCTGCACGACAGGTTGCAGCGATTGGTCAAGTTCCAGACCGCAAAGAGCGGAGCGACGAATTTTTGCGGTATGGTCAGTCCGAACTCGGCGATGGATTGCGCGACTATCACCAGCCCCCTGACCGTGGGCCCGTGGCCCGAAAGACGCTTGCGAAACGTAGCCACATCCGTGTCGCCGCGCATGCGATCGATGAAAAGATGAATCGGCCAGTACTTCATTCGCTGCGAAAGCGGCGCGTCGGGATTGCGGTAGGAGGTGATGATGCGCTGCAGGGCGGTCCGACCGTGACGATCGGAGCGGGAAATCACCTTCAGCAACCAGCGCAGCGGGCGCCTCCCCAACCAGTTCTCCAGGGGATGATGGAAGTCCGGTTGAAGCACGCGCGGGGTAATGTGGTCGACCAGCGCCTCGCATTGCGTAACGTACTGTCCGCTGGTGGCCTCGCCGTCGGAGGTGCGAACGGGCGTCTTGTCGCCATCGTCGCTACCGACAAATTCGTGCTGATATTCCTTGCCCAACTCGGCGGCCGTAGAATGACCGGACGCTTGCGTGTAGGACTGGTCTGTCAGCGCCGCATTGTCGTCGGGGGCTTCGTTCACGGCTTGGTTTCAGGCGGGGCAATTGCTTCGATGATCATGGGGCATCTGAGATCGGGCGCGCCGACGAGTTCGGCGACAAGTTGGAGAGGCTCGCCCACAGGCCAGTCGCGCCCGACGGGAACGACCTGGTCGTACCTGACGGTCTGTCCGGGCTGCAGTTTCCACGTGGTTCTGAGCTTCATTGCGGCCTGGGGGTATTGATTGATCCATCGCCAACCCGCGGGACTCATGCGATAGATCGTCACCTTGTACAAGGCACTTGTGTGACTCTCAAAGACAATGGCGTTTTCGCCCGTATTACGCGCGATGATCCGGATATTGATATTCTCCCCGGCGGTAAAGTGGCGTTTTGGCAGTTCGATCGTAAGGGTCATACCACCGCCTTTAACGGTGTTGGTCTGTATCGGCGCGGCAGGTTTGACGGGTTTGACGGACCCGCGGAAAAGCGTACAGCCGCCGACAAGCAGCAAGGCGGAGAGCAGGAGTACGATTGCAGATTTTCTCATGATGCGGTCTCCGAAGGTTCTTCGATGGGCGCCTGGATTGCCACGGCGTGGCCGGCTTCGACTATACGGCGATATTCCGGCCCGCAGTTGTAGGTGCAGAACGGGAAGACACCCGCGGGTGTCGAATAGAGTATCACGCAGCGTTTGGCTCGCTCGACGTCGAAGTTGTAGCGGTCCTGAAAGTGCATTCCCGCACAGAGCAGGGTTTTGTAGTTGAGTTTTGCGCTCTCGCCGCGCCCGATTTTCTTGTCGACCATGCCCCGGAGCGAACGGATCAACCGCTTGACGGTAAGCCCCGACGGGGCGGCTTCAGACCGGAAATGCCTCTTGAACATGCCCAGAACCCTGATACGGTCGAACCATGTCACTCGCCCGCCGCGGCGGTTGATCCGTGCGGCGATACGGTTCATGTCGGTGAACATTCCTTCGACGTTTATCACGCGCGGGAACGGATACGCCTTGCCCTCGGGCGATACCAGGAAATACGTCCCGTAGGCGCAGTCCGGGTGGCTTGACGAGCGTATCTTGGGCTGACCGGTAAGGGCCTCGAGCATCTGCGAGAGCGGGACAACTATGCTCAGGGGATACATGTCGGCCAGGGGATCGGTGTCCGTTGCGCGGGCGATATCGTGTGCGAGATCGCCCAAAGTGTAACGCATTTGCGACAGCTCTTCGCTGCTGATCCGCCCGGTAAACGAGACGGGCTGATAGCTGATCCCGCTGACCACGTCGATATTATCGATCGCAAACTGGAGTATTTTTCCAACCTGGTTGTCGGTCACACCTTTGACAATCGTGGGCACGAGGCAGATCTTCATACCGATGCGGCGGCAGTTCTCGATGGCCGCAAGTTTCTTGTCCCAGATGCCGGGGAAGTTCCGGGTGGTTTCGTAGGCTTCCGGACCGACGCCGTCAAACTGCAGGTAGAGCGTGTGCAGCCCGGCGGCGAAAGCCTCGTCGGCGAAGTGGGGATCGGCCATCGTTATCCCATTGGTGGCGATCTGAATGTAGGAGAAGCCCATGTCCCGTGCGGACGAAACGATCCGCATGAAGTCAGGGTGCATTGTCGGCTCGCCACCGGAGAACTGGACCGCCGAGCACGGGGTCGGGTGCAATTCGCGCAGAGTCTGGAGCTGTTTGATGATCTGTTCGTATGACGGTTGGCAGACATATCCGGCGGCCCCGGCGTTTGCGAAGCAGATCGGACATCGCATATTGCAGCGATTTGTCAGGTCGACTTGCGCCAGGCAGGCGGCCGACAAGTGCGAACCGCACAGTCCGCAATCGGCGGGACAGCGATGCCCATCGGGCTTCTGGGGCTTCTTCAGACCGGGCGGTTCTTCGAAGCTCCACCACGAGGCCTTGGAGAACAGCAGCACGTCAGAGTTGACGCAGTCGCGAACGTGCCCGTGATCGGGACAGATTTTCTCGATCATGACCGCCCCATCGGACACGTAGTACCGCCCGAGAACAATCGCGCCGCACTCCGGGCAGAGCGTCTCTACCGTGCGCGGAAGGCGACGCAGCACGGGGTGGATCCGCCGATCGGACCATGTCCGGCTCGGAGACCCGGGGCGATCGGAATCCAACTCGGTCCAGATCGCGTCGTGATGTACCTCGCGGGGCTCGCCGCAACGGGAGCATTTGAACGTCAGGACAACCTGATCGCCCGCACGATCGAAAACCGCCGCGACGACCTCGCCGCACGTCGGACAGGTGGCGCGCGTCTCGACCGGGAGTTCGGCGTAGGTCTCGACAAAACGCCGCATCCGGCGCTGGGCGAGTTCCATCGGGTCCAAAGCCGCCGCGGAAAGACCGGGTTTACTGTTTATGGGACTTATCATTTCACCAGTATCTGTGGTCGGCAATATCGCAAAGGTTACTTCTCATAATAGATTGGGTATTGTCGGGCTACAGGCTTTCGCCGCCGATATCCCCTGGCCAGTTCCATGAATATCTCCATATCCCGGGACATGTTGGAACTGGTGGCGTCGAAGTAGAAGTTGCGGATAGGCATGTCGTTGCAGTCGCTGCTGATGCGGTGGTAGACCGCTTCGGACACTATCCCGTTCATGCAGGCAAACGGGCTGATGTCAATCACTCCGTCTGCGCCCTTGGAGTGAAGGTATATCGCCTTTCCGGTCGACAGGACCATTTCGCCCAGCGCGCCGTCGGCGGGCAGGTAAGGCCACGCCGGTTTGAGCACGTCCCGGTAGACGTCGTGGGGTTCTTCGCTACCGACGAAATCCTCGGCAAACGGCGCCAGGAGACGATGCTCATCGCCCTTCTGGACGCGGTTCTTCAGGACTGCGCCGAGCATCGCCAGGGAAATACGCTTGCCCGCGCGGCGGAGCTTGTCCCTCTGCGACCAGTTTGTATACCATACCCACTCGGTGATATCCGACAACCATGCCTCACCACCGTGCGCCTCGATCTGCCGCACCGCGTCGCGATTCGAGAACGTGTTGAGGCGGCAGTATATCTCACCCACCACGCCAATCAGCGGTTTGTCGGTGGTGTAACGCGCGGGCACGGCACGGAACAGATCGCGGGCCTTCGTCAGTACGTCGACGAGTTCATCGAGGCGCCGGCTTGTCGAAAGCCCGGGGATTTCCAGAGCCTCGATAGCCAGGCAGACGCTGTCTTCAAACGCCTTGTCCGCCGCTCCGGTTTGGGTCTCGTAGGGGCGGGTCTTCAGCAGCATCTTACGAATTATGTCGCCGGTCACCAGACCGCGCCAGACGTTGCGAAACGCGTCGCCGCCGAGTTCGCCTATGCCCGCGTAGCTGTTCTCGCTCGTCGGGGAAATCACAGGAACAGAAGAATGACCCAGTTCATCCAGCACCTGCCGCAGATACGGAGCATACTGCCCGAACCGGCAGGGTCCTTCGGCGGTGGGCATTAAGAACGCTGTCCGGTCCGGATCGAAATCGTCGCTGTGGATGATGCGCAGGAAGTCGCCGAACGTGACTTTCTGCGGGTAGCACTCTTCGCCTGAGCTGAACAACGCACCCAGTTCGAGCGTACGATCGTCCGAGGGAGGCGTGGCGTATGCCTCGATACCAACCGACCGGAAGACCGCCGCCGTCGTACGAGCGCCGATCGCGGTCATCCGCGGTATCCACAGCGTCCTGCCTGCAAGGACGTGGTCAGATTTTGGACTCTGCACAGCCAATTACACCTCACTGTCCGCAAGTACCGCCCCCAACGGTATCAGAAAAGGCCAGCGGAGGGAATCGAACCCACAACCTCAGCTTTACAAAAGCTGTGCTCTACCGTTGAGCTACGCTGGCAGCAATAGCAAAGCCGCAGTCCTTCCGGGCTCCTGCGGCCGCTGGATATAATGAGTTTATCGCTGTGATTCCCGCCGGTCAAGCCACATCACCGATAGATACAGCTCATGGCCTGCCGCTTCCAAGGCGCCACTTGATGGATATCAGGCTGCGAAGCATGCGAAATGACTCGGAAACGAGCTTCATGCGGCTGTCGGGATCGTGCCCCCACGAGACGCCCACTTCCTTGATGCGATACCCGCCCTTGCGCGCCAGAAGCAGGATTTCGCAGTCGAATGCGGCATCGTCGAGCAGTTGGCGGGAGAATACTTCGTCGGCTACCTCGCGGGTGAAGCATTTGAACCCACACTGTGTATCGTGGATGTCCGGTAGGAGCATGGCGCGTCTGAGCTTCCTGAACACCCACCCGATGAAGCGTCGCAGCGGACCCTGGGCCGGACATAAAACCGAATCCTTCAGGGCTCGCGATCCGATGACAACGTCGTAGCCCTCGTCCAACCAGACCAGGAGCTTGTCGAGTTCTTCGATGGGCGTGGCGAGGTCCGCGTCGGTCATCAGCAGCACCTGCCCGCGGGCGGCAAGCATTCCCCGCCGAACCGTTCGCCCCTTGCCCTTGCTGAGCGTCGAAGCCAGTACGCTCAACGCCATCTGGCCCGGATCGAAATCCCTTGCCAGATCCGCCGTCCCGTCGCTGCTGGCGTCGGAGACAACCATGACCTCGACAGCAAAGTCATGTCTCTCGGCGTACCGGCGGACCCGCTCCAGCGTTCCTCCGAGGCGCTTGGCCTCGTTGTGGGCTGGAATCACGATCGACAAGTACGGTCGAGAAGTTCGATCTTCGGCGGTTTTCAATTTCGCATTTCCGCTGTGTTTATGGTCTATCGGTAATAGCCGCGTCCGGGGGTGTCTACAGTTTCCAGCCCTCGCGATATTCCTCGGCGAGGTGTACATCAGCCTGGGGCTTGTTGGTGAACGTCATCTTCTTCGGATCCCACTTCAGTTCCTCGCCCGGATAATACAACGCCACATTCCCCAGCAACACCGCTTCGGTCAACGGTCCGGAGTACGAGAAATTTGCTCCGGGAACGATCCGTTTACCGTCTTTCCCGGCGCCTCTGCAGGCGTTTATCCAGTCCGAATAGTGTCCCGCGGGCCTGGGCAGGATCACCGGCGGTTTACCGAAAGCGCGTCGTTTGGTCTCGGGTATGATCTGCCCGTTGAACATCTTGCCCTTGTCGCCGATGTAGAGCTTTCCGTTATTGCCCCAACTGCGCCCTTTTTCCAGTTCTTCCGGCCGCGGGGGACGCTTGCCCCCATCGTACCAGACCAGCTTGATCGCCGGGCGCTTCCCGACAGCGGGAAACTGGTATTCGATAATCGACCACTTGGGGAAGCTGATCTTGTTGAACTCGGAGCACTGGGCTTTGACGCTGGTCGGGGCGCCCAGGCCGAGACAGTAGAACGGCGAATCCAGCGCGTGGCAGCCGATGTCGCCGAGGGCTCCAGTCCCGAAACCGACCCAACCTCGCCAGATGAACGGCAGGTAGCTCGGATGATACGCCCGCCTGGGGGCAACACCCAACCACAGATCCCAGTCAAGTGTGGCGGGAACCTTGGGACTGCCCGAGGGCATACCCATTCCCTGGGGCCACCATTTAACCGGGCGGTCGGTCCATATGTGTACTTCGCGCACGGTTCCAATGGCGCCGGCGCGGAATAATTCGGTGATCGACTGGTTGCTTCCGGAGCTGTTTCCCTGGATGCCCATCTGCGTGGCGACTTTGTATTTGGCGGCGGCCTGGGTAATCGTGCGGGCCTCCTGGACGGTGCGCGTCAGGGGCTTCTGGCAGTAGACGCCCTTGCCCATCTGCATCGCTTGCAGCGATATCCGCGCGTGCATGTGGTCGGCTGTGGAGACTATGACCGCATCGATATCGGAGCCCATCTTTTCCAGCAGCTTGCGGAAGTCTCTGAATATCTTCGCTTTCTTTCGATACGCTCTGAATGTGTGCGACGCACGCTTGGCGTCGACGTCGCAGAGAGCTACTATTTTCCCGCCGGCCTTTTCGGCATAGCGACAATCGCTGGAGCCCTTGCCCCCGCAGCCAATCTGCGCCACGTTGACGGTATCGCTGGGCGGCGTGGAACCGGATTTGGCTCCCAGCACGTGGGCCGGCACGATAGCTATCGTGCCTGCCGCTACAGCGGCGGTAGTGATGAATTCGCGGCGCGATACCCCGTTTCGATGCTCGTTGGCCATTATGATCTCCTCGTCGACGTTCTGGTGTATTGCACGTCAAAGGATACCCGCACTTGACGGGCAATACTACCTCCTTTGGGCGCCCCTATTCGGACGGGCCGGGGCGCGAGGCGTTGTATTCTTTCAACAGTTTGCGATTGACTCGTGCGTGAAGCAGCGCGTAGGGGCGAAGCTCCCAGTTCCAGGCTTCTTTGTAGTTTTTGGCATCGGGCCCGAGCCAGGCGTACGGAGGCGCCTGGAGCATCTTGATCGTCAGAGCATCGTTGAGCTGCGAACTCAAGTCCGGACGGTAGATGATAACCGGCGCCAGGGGCCAGGGTAAGATCCGCCCCTCATCGTCAACCACCCGCGTGTCCAACTGCGTAAAGTCCCGCAGATACCACGGAAACGGCCAGGGGTGATTGTCGGCGCAGATAATCTGTACGTGCATGTCGCGCTTGTCGGGATGCACGTCGGCGATACCCCTGACCAGGTGAGCCAACTCAGGGACGTCCCAGGTGGTATGCGCGTAAACGTAAGGGTTGCCCGGATCGGCACACCGGGGGAAACTCCCCCGCCACCCCTGCCAGGCCAGATGACCCGTAGCACACACAAGCAGAACTGCAACGGCCGCTTTGAGCCCGATCGGTCGCATGATCCGCAGAAGCACCGAAGCTCCAACACCCCCAAGTAGTATCATCCCGTGGAAGAAGCCCAGCAGACACCACGGCGTCTTGTACGAGATCACCGAATACACCACCGTCATCACCACCGTGTAAATACACAGGAATCGTATGAACGCAATACTCGCCTTACCGCAGCCCTTTCCGCTCAGTCCGGCGATCAGACCGACGATCGCCAAGACCACCACCAATGCTTCAGTCCAGACAACCCCGCCATCGACCTGCCACCACAGGACGATACGCAGATAGTTGTACCATGGATAGCTGTGGTCTCCGGCGGATCCCTGTCCACCGGCCCGCTCGAAGTACTGAAAGAACGTCGTGATCGAGTCTGCAATCCCGCCGAAATTACTGAACAGCGACGAGAACAGCACCACCGAGACCACCGCGCCGACGCCCAGAACAACGCCGGCGTCGACCGCCAGAGAAAGCATTTTGCGCCTGGTCCATCCGTTACCCGCACACAGGGACAGCACCGCCACGGCGATGCCCGCAACGACCATCGAGAAAAACGCGATTATGCACGTTTCTTTCGTAGCATGCATGAGTCCCACACACAAACCGGCGACCACTAACCACGCAATCCTAACCGTTGATCCTCGATTCGCGCACCGCCATAGTGCGGCGATCGCGAAGAATGTGAAACACACCAGGAGCATCTCCTGGATGTAGTAGCGGCTGTAGAAAACCATCGCCGGTGAGACAGCCCCCAGCAGCGCCGCCCATAGTATCGCGCCGCGACCGATAGCGTCTCTCAGCAACCAGAGACCTGCTATCAGCAGTATCCCGAAGATCGCGGGCACGAGGCGCAAATGCACGTCGCTCGTCTGTGTGAGATTCTCCGCGCCGCCCAGACGGGCGACGGGAACCGTAAGGTAATTCAGCGCAGGACCGTGGTATTCGTGCGGATCGTAGGTATACTTTCCGCGCTCCAGCAGATCGCCGAACTTGATACCATGCACGGCTTCGTCGGTGTGCATCGGACGATTGTCGAGGCGCCACAAGCGCAATGCCGCCGCACCGGCGACGATAAGAATCAGCACTCCGACGCTAATTACCGGATGTTTCATTTCACCGGTATGCCGTATACCTCAACTTCGATGTAGTGATTCTGGTCGTTTGACGTGTTGCCCTGGCTGTGGAGGCGTACGTAGCGGCCTTTGGTGTTTTTGGGGCAGTACATGTAGCGACCTTCGTTAGTTTCCACGTAACCCATCTTCGTGCCGATTCCCTTACCGTAGGAATTGTCGTGGTCGCTGTTGAACACAACCTGGACGTTCTGGGTGAAGTCTTCGTCGTCGGCTACTTCGATGATCACGTCGCGGTAGGCTCTGGCCTGCCCGTGATAATGCCAAACCGATACACCGTAGATGTTGGCGTTCAGACCGAGGTCGATCTGCACCCACTTCTTTCCGAAGCCGATATCGACATTGTGACCGTCTTCGCCGGACTTGTCGCCGTCGGTCACCATCTCCAGATCGCCGACAACGGGAAGTGGTTCGTTGGAGGTCACGGGCTTCTTCAGAGCGAGATTGACCGAACCTTCGGGAACCTTAATCGCCGGGCGCTCCTGACCTTTGGCCCGTCCGGGGGCGATGTTCGGCTCGTTCATCGGTACCGGTGTGCCCTTGAACATTGCCTTGGGCAAATCAAGCTTGAGTACAACCCTCTTCAACCGGGTTGTGCCGCCGCCGGTCTTCGGCGTGGTCGTGCCCTTCTTTCCATGAAGCTCGCAGGCGCCATCACCGCTCGAGCAGGTGCAGGTCTTCTTTCCGGTCTGCGGCCCGGTCGGCTTTCCATTCTCGCCGCCTTTGTTGCAGCCGACGACAGCGATCATCATTCCGGTAATCAGGACCATTGTAACTATGCTCAGCAACTTCGTGTTTTGCATCATTTTTGCCTCGTATTTCGGGGTTTAACACTCTTTAAACGGTTTTTTCGGGGTAAGTCTGGCGGGGACAAGGCCGCCGGCTACCGTACCGGTAGTCTTGCACCCGCAATTATAACGCATTTGACACCTGTTATCACTAGTGGTTTTTCAAAAAAAACTCAAAGTAGTCGCTCCGGTCCGGACCAAGCCTGAGGATCCGCTCGCCACCGGGAGCGTTCTCGTCGGGGAGAACCAGCAGCACAGCGATGTCATTGCAGGCGCGACAGTAGCTCGTCGCCTCGTCTGCGGACATGACCATCAGCGCCGTGGACAGCGCATCGGCTACCGCGCCGCAGTGGCAGATCACCCAGGCGGCAAGGGGTCCGTCGGCGGGGCAACCCGTTCGCGGGTCGACTATATGCTCTCCGCGAACCTGCGTGCCCGATCCGCTGACAGCGCCGGCGGACAGGACGACCTTCTCGATACCGGCAGCTTCGGCCCACGGACCTCCAACCGCCACCGCCCAACCTTCATCGCCGGGTGAACCTATTACCCTGACAGTACTCGTTCCACCATGCACGAGGGCATTTGCGATATCCCAGTCGTCGAAGACCTCCAGCATCTTGTCCAGGGCAAATCCCTTTCCAATGGCTCCGAGATCAACCGACACTCGTCCGGGTCGATATCCCCACCCGGTATCCCTGATACCGACCAGGAACCCGTCACGGTCCATAATGAGCCTGTCCATACCGACCCTGTCGAGCGCATCGGAGGGAGATTCATCTTCCGGACCGGGAGGGGGAACGTTGTCGACCTCCTGGTACTTCATCACGGCGCCGATGGTCACGTCGAAAGCGCCTTGAGTATCGGCCCAGACTTCCGCCGCGGTGGCGAGACACTCGAAGACCGAAATATCGACGCCGACGCATTGGCCCGGGTCCAGGCGGTTGACTTGGGCGATGTCGCTGCACGCATCGAAGCGGCTCATCAGGCCTTCGAGACGATCGAGTTCCGCAAACGCGGCGCCGGCGGCCTGGCGGGCCTCGGTCGCATCGTCATGGGCGATGACCGCCTCAAACGTAACGGTCATCGCCTCGTGGGCAAAGCGGTGCAGTTTCCGCGCCGTGTCGCCCATAATGCTCTCCCGATCAGGCCTTCTTCTTGCGTAACGTCCCGCAGAGGTACACCAAGCTCGCGACAATCACCCCAATACCCATATAAAGATGGATACAGGCCATCGTCGCCTGCCAGCACATCCCGATCACCGGAAGCGTCGCCAGAGCAGCGGTCAGCACCAGGGCAAACCCGAACACCGCCAGCAGCCAGAAGCCAACTTTCTGCCCCAGATTGAACCGACCGGGACGGGCCTCGCTGCACTCGGCGGCGCGGAAGATGATAAGCCCAAGCAAGGCGACAGCAAAGACCGCACCAAGCAGGACGTGCGTTATGAGCAGCCATCCGCTGATCGTCTTACCGAACAGAACAGGGTTGATAAACCCCGAGATAACCAGCACGATCGTCAAACCGCAGACAATCAGACCGGCGAGGCCATCGAGAGTCGGGAAACGGCGTTTGTCCGTGTCGCCGGCGAGCCTGGTAGCGCCGCGAATCGCCAGCGCCGCGTAGGCGGCCAGGATGGCCCCTATCAAAATCGCCGCGATGAACAGCACGGTTTTGAATATCGGTCTGAATATAAAGGTCATTCCGAACATGCGGTGGAAGCCCGGATTCATTTCCTGAAGTTCGTACATGGACTTGACCGCAACCGCATCGGTCAGCAGTGGACCGGATCCCTTGACCTTTCCAAAGAAGAACGGAGAGTCCGTTGAGTGGCAGTCGATGCAACCGCCCGCGCCAAGGGCCTGGGCCGCCGGGCGAACACCGTGGGCCATCGACCAGGAATACGCATTTGCCGCCGGATTGTCACTCGCAACGACCTTACCGTCGGACCCAAGGGCAAACATCTTACCGCCGGAAATATAGACGAACTCGCCGCCTTTGGACTCCCGGAGTTTTTCAAGGACTGTCCCCACCTGTTGCTCGGTGAACGACTCTTCGACGCCGGCGGTGCTGACAACGGCCTGCACGACGGAATCGGAGATCAGAGGCTTGACCTTCCCGCCGGTCAGCCATGCGAAGCGAGGGACGCTCAGGCGGTCGCCGCCTGTGTCGACCTTCACCAGCCGCCAGGTCATCGCCCCTTTGTCCTCTTTGATCCCCATTTCCTTGTCTTCTTTGATCGGGGTCGCAACGAGGCTTCGCTGATACACCACGTCACCGTAGTCCAGCACGGCGGCGCCCTGACCGGGAATCTCCGTCGCAAGCGACTTCAGGATGGACGTTACGACGACGCTGATGGCGTCCATCATCTCGGGATCGTCGTCATTCAGGAACTCAGCATCGGGCTCGAGATTACGCAGCAGAATCAGGATCTCGCCATTGAAGTCTCTAACGAACGGTCCGATCGTGACCGGTGCATCACCGGAGAGATCCGAGACGTCCAGACCGCCGTCGGCGTTCAGCTTGTATAGCTTGCCTTCGTGCAGTAATACCGGAATACCGCCGATCTTCTGGAGTTTGATCAGCGCGGGATTGATCGAGCGTATCCTTCCGGCTTCGCCGACAAGCGGTCCGGCCAGTGCGTTGAGAACTCTGGCGATCTGCTGTGGAGCGTCGAGAACGCCCTTGGTCGCCCCGGCGACTTCATCGGGCAGAAGCGGGGTGACCTTGCCATCTTCCAGGCGACCCCAGAACGCCGGCCACATCATCCGCCGCGGACCGATCTTCCCGTCGGAACCTTTCGCAAATACGCCTTCTGAGATATTCGGCGCTTCGGTATACCACTGGGCCCGCCCGAAGATCCCCATACGGTTTGCCCGGGCGGTTCTGATCCTGGTAGGCTCGCTTGCGGGCATGGGGCCCGAGTGGCAGGCGGTGCAGGTCAGCTTCTTCATGTGGACAGGAGGAAGGGAAGCGTGCTTGGGAACCGGCGCCCCAAGTCTCCCGCCCATCGCTCTGGCGCCTTGACCGGACGTACCGAGATGGCAACCAGCACAAGTCAGGGATGCGACGTCCGGGTCGCTCCGCTGACCGGCTTCGCCGGGGTATCCTCGCACGATATTGTGCGAAATACCGTTTCGGTGGCATTGGACGCAGCTCAGGCCCGCCGTCGAGTGAACGTCGCGGTCGCTGCGCCACTTGCTGACGCCCGCGCGGACGGTCGAATGGCAGCTCAGGCATCGCTTGTCTTTGGGGCTGCCTACGTCGAGCGTCGCCCTGCCCTTCGAGTCGAACAGGGACAGGTCGTAGTTCACCGCCGGAGGCGTGGCAAATCCGGTGTCATCGGGGCCCGGGCCCTGGTAGATGTCCCACATATCGGGTTGCCTGGAGGCCATTCCGCCGACTTCGCCAAGACCCGACGCAGCGGTCCCCGCCCAGCGGAAGTTCCCCCTCATCATCTGCTTCGCCCACACGCTGTGATCCTGTCGATAGGACGCGTTGTGGCAGGTGAGGCAGTTGATTTCGGCTTTACCGGAGACGCCCCAACGCGCCTTAATGTTGCTGGTATCGTCGGGGGCGCCCATATCGCCGCCGGGCATGTGGCGTCCGAACAGTTGCGTAAACGACCACGGCGTGAGCCCCACGTCCTGAGGCTTGTAGAGACCGGGCCACGCGCGGTTGGACATGGGCAGTTGCGTGCCCGTAGCCGCATCGACCAGCACCCACGGTTCGCCCGGTCGGCCCGACGAGGTCGCCTTGGCGGAGTTAAAGTGCAACCCCTTGGCGATAACACCGTAGTCGTGACAGGCACCGCATGTGGTGCGCGTGGACATGGGCATGGCGCGTTTCATCGTCGGAAGGATGGTCCGGTTGTCGAGATCCTTCAGGCTCAATCGATGCAGTGGTACGCACCGGGTCCCGTCGGAATGGTGGTTTTGCGGTTCGGCAGCGACGGCGCCGCTTGCCAAAACCCCAACCGATATCAAGATTGCAATGGTTATGTTTTTCAAGCGTGGACCTCGAATTCCTCTTTTGTGAACTCGATTTTCTTCTGACTCTTGACGGCATTGTTGACCGCCAAGACCGCTACAGCGGTTTCGTATCCGATTTCGCCGGGGCAGTTCAGTGTTGCATTGCCCCTTACCGCGTCGAAGAAGTTGTGCAGGTGCGGTTGGTGCGGGAGCGTGCCCAGTTCGATCGGCAGGGGCCACTTCGGAGGCGCCGGCGAGACGCGGACGTCCAACATCACGTTGGTGGTCTTGGTCTTCGCCATCTTGACGCTCTCTTCTTTGAGATACCCTTTCTTGACCCACTTGTTCCAGTCCGGCGAGATGATCTCTTTTTCGAGCCAGTTTCCGTCTCGCGGAACTTCCGAGATCACCAGCGTCCCGTATTCGCCCATGAACGCTTCGTGGAATCCGCCGTGGCGGGTGGTGGTCTGGACCTGGTAGAACGCCCGGGCCATACCCTCGTCGTTCTCGTACTCGAAGATGCACATTACGTTGTCATACCATTCATGGGCCTTGTAGTAGTCGATACCGCCCGAAGCCACCACGGACTTCGGATTGGTCTTGAAGATCCAACTGAAGATATCTATCTGGTGCGAGCCCAGGTCGACGATCGGTCCGCCGCCGTAAGTCTTGTACCATCGCCAGTTGCGGAAGCGGCTCATCGTGTCGTATCCGGAA
>CAZSLS010000025.1:0-48662 GCA_964607575.1 uncultured Planctomycetaceae bacterium
ACTATCGGGCCTATCGGGGCAATATACCTATACCAGCTGATGTCGCTAATTGGTGGGATGTGGCTTTCTTCAGCAGCCATCGCGGTGCTGTTGGTCATAGCCAACATAGCGGCCGTAGCGGCAAACCATAATGCGTTCCGGTGTCGCTTACAGACTGTGCTCAATGCCTTCATGGTGCGCATCCTCTATGCTATAAAGGAGTTAGGTGAATAACGTCGGGCGGGTGTTACCTCGCCGTGCGCAGCAGCGCCGGTGAGGATTGGACTCTGCAATACAGGCAGTATCAGACGGTGCGCTTGAGGCTCTTGCGTCGGCGGCGGCGGCGAACCTCAGAAGGCTTCTCATAGTAGCTCCTGCGTTTGATGTCCCGCACCAGACCTTCTTTTTCGCACATCTTCTTGAAGCGCCTGATCATCTGCTCGACCGACTCATTTCCTCTTGCCTTAACCTTTATCATCTCTCGAAAGTATCCCTTACCTGCATGGCCGTGTCGGAGCGACACAGCGGTTCGTTTAGAACCGACCAATGATAGTGATTCAGCCGCTTCTCGCAAGCATTTTTTTCGTTGTTTTTCGTTGTTCATCGGTATTTGCGTACTTGGCGGCCGCATTGGCCCGGGATAAACGTTGCATTTGTATGGCGCCGGGATTCATGATAACCTACCGGTATTACGCCATTATGAAGCTCCCGCCATGATCGAATCGTGTGAAATCGAAATCCGCGTGCGATACCCGGAAGCCGACCGCAGCGGAGCGGTACATCACAGCCGCTACTGGGTCTACTTCGAAATGGGACGCACAGAACTGCTCCGCGCCCAGGGCGTAGACTATCGCGACCTCGAAGACCGGGGCGTATTGTTCGTAATGGCAAAATGCTCCGCCAGATTCCTTGCTGCGGCACAGTACGATGATGTCCTGACGCTGTCGACCCGCATCACGCGGACCGGGCGGGCCCGCATCGACCACGCCTATGAATTGAAACGCAAGTCTGACGGCCTGTCGATCGCGACGGCCGAAACGACCCTTGCCTGCGTGGACGGCGAAGGCAGGATCATCCCGATACCCGACAGCGTCCTGGGCAAAAGCTGAGGCCCCGGCGTCAGGCGCTGCAGGCAATTGCCGCTTGAAACCGTCCGGCGACCGCCCCCTGCCGCCGATAGCTGCAGAACAGATCCTCGTGGCAGATCGTGCAGACGCCGGCGGTATGGACGTTATGCCTGGTCAGACCGACGCGCAGCAACTGGTCGCAGATGCACGCCTGCATGTCGAAATGCAACTTCCCCTTGCGATACGCGAAAAACTTAACGGCGCTGGCGCCCAATTGCGCCACGGCGGAGTCCTGCACGTCCTGACCGACTTCGTAGCAGCACAATCCCACCGAGGGACAGATGCACGCCAGCAGCCCGGCCGGGTCCGAATCGAAATGCCCGACGAACCGGCGTACGAACTCCTTGGCCATCCCACCGGTCGTGCCTCGCCAACCAGCATGGAACATCCCCACTGCACTCCCGGCGGAGTCGGCAACCAGAACGAGCGGACAATCCGCGCTTCTTCCGACAAGGGCCAACCCGGGCGTCTCGGTAATCAGACCATCGGCGCTACCGGCCGCCCCGGGCGAATGGACGACAACGCTCCTGACACCGTGAACCTGGTCCAACCACGCCGCGGCGCCCACACCCAGCGCACCTGCAAAACTCATCGCTGCATTACCGGGATCCGTGGCGGCCAGAGCAGTGTCAAAACCCTTCAAAGTGGTCACGCCATGAACCAGCCCGGACACATCGAGCGCGCCGAACCGCCCGATGGTTGCCCCGTCGGGCAACTGGTCAAAGTAGAACCCCGAACTGTCGGTGCTTACCGTATTCACAAGGCGACTCCCTGGTGCGACGTTTCACTGTTCGACGTCGATCAGTACTTTGATATTCCGCCCGTCGCCCGCGGCATGGAGAGCTTCGATTCCGCGCGACAGGTCGAAGCGGCAGGAGATCAGGTCGGTCACCTCGATCTGACCGGTATCCAGGGCCTCAATTGCCCCGGCAAACGGTCCGCATCGCGAGCCGACCACGGTGATCTCGTCGATAGCGACAGGGGCGAGATTCATCCCGCTGTCGGCGGCGAAGGTACTCTTGAGTACCACGGTCCCCAGCGGTCTGACTGTCCGAAGAGCCAACTCGAACCCTTCAGAGCTTCCGGTAGCATCGACAACCACGTCAGCCGACCTGTCCGGGGTGAACTCCTGCAGCAGCCTGGTATCTATCCCAACCGCGGCGGCGAGTTGCAGTTTGCCCGCGTGCCTGCCCACCAGGAGCAGGCTTGCAGCCGGGCCTCTTAACGCACGGGCCGCAAGCTGCCCCAACCGCCCGTCACCAAGTACAACCACGTTCGCACCGACGAGATCGACCTGTTGGGCGATCCGCAAAGCCGCCGCCAGCGGCTCGACGAAGACGGCCCGGTCGTTGCTAAGGCTGTCGGGCAGTTGGTGGAGATTCGCCAGAGGCACGATCGCCTGCTGCGCCATAACGCCGTCTCGCCCCACAATTCCGATCACCGATCGATCCGGACAGTGGTTACCCAGCCCGGTACCGCAGAACTCGCAGACTCCGCAATTGCAGTTGATCTCCGCGACGATGCGTCTGGATATCCACTCGTCTGGCCCGTCGATCACCGTGCCGACGAACTCGTGCCCGATAACGCCGGCGAAGCCCATATACCCTTTCAGTATCTCCAGATCCGTCCTGCAAATACCAACGGTTTCAACTGCGACAAGCACTTCGTCGGGACCGGGCACCGGGGCGGGGTAATCCTCGTCCAGATGCAGGCCGTTATAGCTGTCAAAGACAATTGCTTTCATCGGTGGCTCCACGGTGTGGCGGTCATGGCAACCACCGCATGAATAAGGGGGCGTACATCTTTACTCCCCAGATATTGTACCATGCGGCCCAGAAAGAAATCAGCGACGCCGGGATGAGGATGTAGGCGGCGAACCGCCGACAGTAGATTGCGACGAAGATGCCGGCTACCGCTTTTACCAATGCGCCGAACAGCGGACCGACCACCGGGCCGGCAATCCGTGCGGCGATGCGCACCATCGGGTTAATCTCCCCTTCGGGCCCCGTTTGGAGCATGAAGTAGATCGTGCTGGCGGCATCGCACAACAGCGACACGAGAAACACGATCACCACCCACCGATATACACCCCAGAACCCGCTAGCATTGTTTCGGAATCTGGTAACCGCCCGATGCGCCGCGCTTGTGTTTGCACCATAACCCAAGATAGATCACCTGAACCAGTTCAACGGATTCCACATGGATCTCTTCTTCTTTTTCTTCTTGATCTCGACGGTGGGCGTCGGCGGCTGGAGCTTAGCCGCAACCCAGTCGGTGTAGTCCGGTCCAAAATCACGCCCGCAGAGTTTCACAAGCGTCTCCCGGGCCCGGTAGCGCACGGCGAATTCCTCGCCGCTGCCCAGGCGGTTTACCAGAATGTCGACAACATCCTGACGCCGGTAATGTCGCAGCGCGCGACAGCACGCCACACGCACGTCAACCGAAGTTTCCGCACTCGCATCCGAACTCTTGCAAAGCTGAGGAATCGCTTTATCGCCAATAACGCTATCCAGCGCAATGGCCGCATCCCAACGCACCTGCTGCACCAAAGCCAGCCTGAGGACCAGCACGAGAATGGGGATGTATTTGGGATTCCTCCCCTTGCCAAGGGCGGTGATGGTCGCCGACATCAAAGCAGGATCGCGCCGATCGCGAGGCTTGCGCATCTCGGCACGCAGGATGACGTCGTAACCATCGAGGTAGGTCTCGGTGAGTCCCCATTCGTAGTTGGACAGCGTGATTATCGCTTTCCTGCGGGTGTCGGGATCGACCGTCTCGTCAAAGGCATATCTCGTCAGCACCTTGGGGTGCGGGCTGGAGAACATACCGAAAAAGCCCTTAACCTTGAAACCCGCATCCTCAACCTTCCCGCCGCAACCACACACAGACAGGATCATCGCACTCAACAAACACGTTCTCGCGGACATTCTCATGAACATTCGGCCTCGATCGGTAATGGTTAACTCAAAAAAAAACACGCCGTCCCGGATGCATATCCTCAGCGGGTCTCCAGTTCGTCGGTTCCGACAAACGCGACATCGTCTATCTCCCGCCCGAGGAACCGCTGTCCCAGGTCAGCGAATCGCTCGGGGCTGCCCGTCGTGAAGCACTTCAGCGTACCTGTGCCATTAGTGCCACAGGCGGCGGACTGGCCTTCAAGAAACTCTTTCGCCTGGTCGGCGGCAGCACGCCCCGACGATATCAACTCGGTCTCGGGGCCCATCAACTTGGCAATCGCACCTGACAGAAGAGGGTAGTGCGTGCAGCCAAGTATCAACGCGGACGGGCGGAATCTCTGCAATCCCCCGAGATAATCGCTCAGAACGTGCAGTACTATCGGATCGTCATCGGCGCGTCCTTCCTCGACGATGGGAACCAACAGAGGACAGGCCGCACTGCACACCTCGCGCTCGGGGTCCAACTCCGCAACCGCATGGACGTAAGCCCCGGAAGAGATAGTCGCCTCGGTGGCGATCACACCTACCGGTCCGCCGCTACAGTCCACCGCCGCCCTGGCGCCGGGGCGGATCACGTCGACAACGGGCACGCTGAGATTGGCCCGCAATATGTCAATCGCCGCGGCGGATGCGGTATTGCACGCCACCACCAGCAGTTTCGGCGAGTGCGTCATGAGGAATGATGCATCCTCCAGGGCGAATCGCCGAACGGTATCGAGCGACTTGGTCCCATACGGTACGCGGGCCGAGTCGCCGAGATAGACTATGTTCTCGCCGGGCATGGCCTCCATCAATTCGCGCACGACGGTCAGTCCCCCCAGCCCGGAATCAAACACACAAACAGGACGTCCGTCATCAGCCATAGGCAGTAGTTTCCCATGCCCGCGCCCCCAAAGCAAGCGCCACGAGATGCCCGGGCGCATAGTAATGCCCGCCCGGGGCTACCGGGCGGGCGTCAGGACGAAGATATTTCAAGCACTCTCTGCAGCGGCCCGCACAAGCCCGCGGCAGCAGCGTCAGTCACTTTTCGTCGGTCTTCTTGCCATCAGTCTTCTTGGTGTCTTTGGGCTTCGACGGGGCAAGATCGATCTCCTTGGCGAAATCCTTCATCATCTCTATCGCCTCGGGAGGACTCAACCGCCCGTTCCGATCGGCATCGAATCGCGTGATGCGGGTCACGATGTTCTTCTTCAGCCCGGTCAGAAAGGCGCCCCGCTCGGCTTTGTCCAGGCGACCGTTGGTGTCGCCGTCAAACTCCTTGCCAAAATCCTCCATCCACTTGATCATGCCCGTCTGGACACGCTTACCGAACCCCTCCCGCTCCTCCTGCGAAACCTCCCCATCACCGTTGTGATCCATATACGTGGCGGCAAGCACCATCATCTGCACCGCCGACTTCCGCCACTCCTGCCCGATCTTGCGGCGTTCTTCCATGCTGACCTCACCGTCACCGTCGAGGTCATTGAACTTCACGTCGAGCGACTTGCCCATCGCCATGAATTGGCCCTGGAATTCTTTCTGTTCGGCCTCTTCGGCCTTGCTGAGCTTACCGTCACCGTCGAGGTCGAAATGCTGCAATCGCCATCGCTCGGTGGCCGCAGCCCACATACCGCCGCGCCCCCTGCGCATGGCCCGCCGCTCCTCTTCGCTGAGCTTACCGTCGCCGTCCTTGTCGTACCTCTCGATCGAGCGTTTACGGAACGCTTCGCGCATCGCCTTGCGTTCATCTTCCGAGAGTTCACCGTTACCGTCGAGATCGTATTTCGCCATGAAGTCCGCCCGTCTGCTCGTCCGCCCCTTGCCTCCGCGAGAGAACTTACCGGCGGCGAGAGCGCGATTGGCCGCCTCGCGCTCGGGGCCTTTGAGGCGTGAATCCTTGTTGGCGTCGAACGCGTCCAGAACTCTCTTGCGCAAGTCGAGGCGATAAGCCTGGGCCTCGACCCAATCGATCTTCGAGTTCTTGTCCTTGTCGAACTTCAGCAGCGCCGCGTACGTATCGAAGGATCGCAAAAACGCCTTCGTCGACGTATTCTTTTTCTCGGATGCGTTCCGGAACTCTTCGCCGGTCAGCTCGCCGTCTTTACCGGCAATGGCAAAGAAACCGGTCTTCTGCGTCGCACGATCGAAAGGATCGACCGCGCCGAGACAGAGCTTCGGCGCCGGTTTTTTTATCGATGGCTTGCCCGCCGTCTTGGGCGCCCCCAAAACCGCACCGGTCGAAACCAGCATTGCAACCACCGTCAACAGCACCGCCACCGAACGTGTACCAATAGTCCTGATATGCATTTGAAAACCTTTCGTGTATCTACCTTCCGGTATGAAGATCATCTTTCCCTGTTCCCGTCGCGTCCGGAACCACCACGGCCCCGACCACCGCGACCGCGACCCCGTCTCTGGGGACGCTCTTTGTCGTCAACCTTACCGTCACCGTTCTTGTCGTACTTCTTGATGTACTCGGCGATGCGTTTGGCTCTTTCGGCCTCGTGCTGTTTGCGCCACTTATCGCGAGCGCCGGTTTCGGCTTTGTCAAGCTTACCGTCTTTGTTCTTGTCAAATCGCTCCCGTTCGTACCGCGCGCGCCCTTCCTGGCGGCGTCTGTCCTGAGCTTTCCGCATTTCAGCTTTTTCGCCTTCGTCCAGTTCGCCGTCTTTGTTCTTGTCGAATTTGTCGGTATAGTACTTCTGTATCGCCTCCCGCAAGGCCGGACGGGCCTCTGTCCACTCTTCGCCGGTAATATGACCGTCACCGTTCGTGTCGTACTTCTTCATGAACTCTTTTTTGCGTCTGTCCCTGTCGGCGCGGTCTGCGTCGCGGGCGGCGGATTCTTTGGTATCGAGCTTGCCGTCATTGTTGGCGTCGTGCTCGCGAAGTTCGCTTTTCCGGCGGTGCCGCTCCTCCCGTTCTCTTCGAGCCCGCTCGTATGCCTCTCTGCGTTTGGCCTCTTCGGCTTTATTGAGCTTCCCGTCTTTATCGGTGTCGTACCTCTTGAGCATCTCGGCACGCCATTGTGCCCTGCGGGCTTCTCTGGCTGCACTGACTGAACTGAGAGACAACCTTCCGGCGGCCAGGGCCTTGTTGGCGGCCGTTCGCTCATCGCCGCTCAGCTTGCCGTCCTTGTTCTTGTCGAAGGAGCCCATCACCTTCCGCCGCGTCTCCTGGCGATATGCGCCGGCCTCGTTCCAGTCGATCTTACCGTTCTTGTCCTTGTCGAACGTGATCAGGGTCTTCCAGGAGTCGAACTTGCGGGCGAACGTTTTGTCCTTGCCCTTGGCGGCGTTGAATTCGTCTGAGGTAAGTTCGTTGTCCACTCCCGCCGCGGCGTAGAAAAGAGCCTTCTCACCGCTGATATCGTAGGGATCGATCACACCCTTGCAGAAGTCGGGAGCGGGCTTTGGCGCCGATTTGGCCGATTTGGTCTGCCCCAACGCAATACCGCCGACTACCAGCACAACCAGGATTATTGCGGTCAACTGCTTCATTGATTTATCCTTTCACGGACGATCCATGCATCAAGGCGAATTGCGGCGTTACTTACGAATAACGGCCTTATCAGGTACATATTAACCGATACCTGACGAACCGTTCAAGGCTCGAAGTACGTAGCGGCACCGCAACCCACGTCACATACCATACGCACGAGACGCCGCCAGGGTTACAGGTGTTCGGAGATAAGCTCCGGCGACGTTCTCTCATGGTAGCGTTCAAACGCAAATTCAATACAGAAGCACCCGGGAATTCTGGACGAGTGATAACAGAATTCGGGATACACCTTCTGTCCCAATGGCACTAAGTTAAGCTCAGATTCGACGTCCTTGACGCCTGGTTGGACGCACCGGCGGTTACCGCAACGCCTCGAACATCGCAATGATGTTTTCCGGTGGAACGTCGGCGAGAATGTTGTGTACCTGCTGGAAGATGAAACCGCCGCCCGGCGACCAGATGGAAACAAGCTCGCGAACGTCCCGGGCGACCTCGTCCGGGGTTCCATGCGGCAGGACCCGGCGCGTGTCGCATCCGCCGCCCCAGAAGGTGAACCGGTCGCCGTAGGTCGATTTCAGGTGCTGCGGGTCCATGCCCTGGCAGGTGATCTGCACGGGATTCGATGATTCCAGACCGGCCTCGATGAGATCGCCCAGCAGCGGTTCAATCCCGCCGCAGCAGTGCAGGTGGATGTTGACGTGCGGAGCCAGTTCTTTCGCACGCTTCCACAGCTTCGCATGCCACGGCTTGTAATAAGCCCGGTACATCTCGGTCGACATCAGCGGTCCGGTCTGGCCGCCCAGGTCGTCACCAAAAAGCATGACGTCAATGTACGGCCCGACGGCCCCGAGCCATTTTTCCATACGCGGAAGGTAGAAATTACAAAGAGCTTCGGACAATCGCTCGCAGGCTCCGGGATAGAACCCCATATGCGTGAGATAATTATCGATGCGGTAGAGGAACTGCGGGACTTCGAACAGGTTGCCGCCGAAGATACCGAGAATGGCCCGGTCGGTCGATTCGCGCAACCGTTTGGCGCCGGCTGCGAGTTGGGCAAGCCCGTCGCCGGTGAGAGGAATGTGCCCGCCGGGCGTAGGTATTCCGGTCCACATGGTGTACTTGAACGCCTCTTGAAGATCCGAAAAATCCTGCTCGTCAGGATTACGCTCAAGCCACGGCCAATGGATCTGCTCAAAGTAAAGAAACCCTTCTTTCTGAATCGCCAGGTCGACACCATCGTCCGATAGCAGGTATGAGTCATTGCCCCGTTTCTCCACGTTGATGAACGCGGGGATCTTGCAGGGGACCCCGTCGGGCAGGACCCAGGGGCGCCAGTCGGCGTCGTCCAGCATAAATCCGCGCCCGAGTTCCACCACGTCGGAACCCACGGCGTCGAGGACCTCCGGTTCGACGATCGCGAGTTGCTGGACCATGTCGTACACGTAGATGTCGCCGGCGCTGATCCCGAGAGCCTGCTTGAGGCGCCCGTAGGCCATTGCGGATATGCCCGAAGAGCGATGCCCGCCAAAATCGATGGGCACGCGATCAGGTTCGGTGTGATTAACCGCTGCAATTATCCGCTGGCGTGAAGTCATATTCTACTCCCAGGCGGACTTCAACTCGTGGACGCGCAGGAGATTCGCCTTCACCTCGCCCTTGGTGGTCGATGCGCTCAGTGAGCGATTGTCATCCTTCGGGAGGATGCAGCGCGGTATGTAGACGCGCCCGGCGTTGGCGTACACTTCAATTGAAGTGCGATCCAGCAGAATTCTGAGGTCTATCTTTCCCTTTTGAGGTTTCAGCGGCGAGCGGATATTACCGCAGGAAAGCGTCTGGGCCTTGGCATCGTAGACCACCTTCTCCCCGCGCAGGTCGAAGACGGTTTGGCTTTCGACCGACGGGGTGAACTCAACTTCCACGTCGAACAGATCGCCCTTGAGTGCGGTTAGTGGATTGACGCCGGGTTTCAGTGTCAGATCCTTCCATTTATGCGTCTTTGTGCGGAGTGTTTCGAGTTCCTTGATCGGGTTCATGCGCAGGCGCGGTCCTTCATCGGTCGAGTGGAGAGTCATCTCCGAGGGGACCGTATACTGTTGGTTGAACGGCATGCCCGGATACCTGCCGCCGCGCATCCAGGTGATCTGCACTCGCCGGTCTTTCGGCATGTCATGCCAGCTCTGGGTCGCGTAGAAGTTCCCGTATTTGACCAGTGACCTGACACGGTCTTCGGTCGCGGCGGGTTTACCGGCGAGCGTGTGGAACGTGTGTCCGTCGAACGTACCCACGATGTAGCTGCCCTCGATCATGATCATGACCCATTTTTTATTCTTCGGGTCGCCATCGATAGGCAACTGGAAAAAATCAACGCACCCGCAGAGTTCATCGCCCCACTTCTTCTGTTCGACGCGACTCTCGTACTTCCAGGTCTTCAGGTCCTTGGAGCTGTAGAAACCCACCGCCCGCATTCTCTTTCCGGCCTTGTTCTTGAAATGGTCGTAGGTCGGCGCGATCCAGCGTTTTGTGGGCTCGTACCAGAATGGCCTCGGCGTGTCGAGGCGAGCCCCGGCGTGAGCGAGTACGGGGTTGCCCTTGTAGTCGGTGAAAGTCATCCCGCGATCGTTTGAAGTCGCCAGGCACAGACCGATCTTCGTACGCAGATAGAACGCCACCAGCACATCTTCGCTACCGCTCTTGAGGCCCAGTTGGTTCTTTCGATCGATACAGGCGGCGCCCGAGAAGCACGTGCCCGTGGCGGGATCAGGGAACAGGACTTTGGGCATCTCTTTCCATCGCACCAGGTCTTTGCTGACCGCATGCCCCCAGGTCATGTTTCCCCAAGGCAGCGCGACGGGGTTGTGCTGGTAGTACATGTGATATTCGCCCTTGTAGTAGATCAGCCCGTTGGGATCGTTAATCCATCCGCGCCGCGAGGTGAAATGGAACTGGGGACGATATTTCTCCTTGTAGATATCCTCGGCGCCTTTCATTACGTCGTCCTGGGTTATGATCTTCGGATCCTTCAGCCCGGGTGTCACGGTGATGACGAGCTTCTTTCCCTTGAACCGGGCGACGTCGAAGAATGACCACCAATCAGGTTTCTCTTCGGCCAGGCGAAGGTGAAACTCCCCGAACAGTTTACCATCCACCGTCAGCCTCATCTTGTGGGCGCGCTTACCGCGGGCCCTGTGGTTCGTGATCGGGACATTCAGGTAGCGTTTTTGGAGTGTCATTTCCATGGACGTCTTGGCCTTGTCGGCTACCGGAGGGGCCGCGGACAGACCGCCGACGCATGTCAAAAGCATTGCAACCAAAGTGATTCTGTTCATCAGTATTCCCTTTCTATACGGGTTCAGTATTTTCCCGGGGCGATATCTTGTCGTCCGGAAGGCAACGATACCATGTGAAGTAGAGTACTACCGCGGCGCACAGGAACACGCCGAACCACATGCCCGCACGCCAGTACCAGTGTCCTATGAGGTACATGGGAGACAGGTACATCCCGGTCACACCGCAGCAGGCGATCAACGTGTTCCACACCATCCGCCACGGCGATTCGCCGGGATCGGTAAGTTTCCGTTCAGACAGACCGCAAGTCCGGCGGATCGGGCCCCACACGCCGAAGGGGCGAACGGTTCGGTAGAACTCCCGTAGCGTGTCGCCCTCCGCGGGGGCCGTCAGCACAGAGACAATGAGGCAGGCAAGAAGCGATCCCGCCGAGATCAGCGGAAACTGCACGTAAATCGGCATGTTCGGGAAAAACAGAACGATCAGCGACAGTAAGATTCCCCCGATCGTCCCGGCGGCGTATCCCCAACCGTTGAGGCGCCACCAATACCAGCGCAGCACGTTTGGCATGATCACCGCCCCGCCCAAAGCCATCATGATCCACCCCCAGATGGACCTGATGGACTCGGCGTTCAGCCCGACGACGATTCCAGCGGCCACCACACCGATCGTTGCGATGTAACTGTACCTGACAAGATGGTGTTCGTCGGCGTTGGGGCGGAACAGCGGTTGCCATATGTCGCGCACCACGTACGACGCGCCGCTGTTGGCGGTCGAACTGAACGTCGACATGAACGCCGACAGCAAACCGGCGATCACCAGTCCCTTGACCCCGACGGGAAGATACTTCTGCAGCACCATAGGCATGACCAACTCCGGGTCGCTGACATCACCAATACTGCTCATCGCCAGCAGGGTAATCGCCGCGACCATCATCCAGCGAACGACCAGGAAGAAAGGCCACGCCGCCGCAACCTTTGCCGCATCCCGCGGACTACGTGCGGCCAGATAACGCTGGAAGTCATACATTTGCCCTGGCCCGCCGGCATTGAGAAACAACCCTTTGAAGATCCAGGCGATGGTCAGGAATCCGAACATTTCATATCCGGCGTCTTGCGTACCGTGAAACTTGGTAATGCGCCAGACCGGGCGCAGCGATTCCCACCCCGCTGGAACGCTCTGCTGGACCATCTCGGGCGAAAGCTCAGTGAATGCGACCCAACCGATCAGCAGGCAGGCCAGCGACAGGACCACCGTCTGGATGACATCAGTAATGATCACACCGAACAGACCGCCGAGCACGACGTACACGGTCGTCAGCGACAGAATCGCAATCGCCATCGTCTGGGACTTGTACGTGGTCAGCAGCGTCTTGGCGAACGGGGCCATCTCGACAATCCAACCGGTATCCACATACACCTGCGCAAACTTACCGATACCCTGGAATGCATATCCGATGAACGCGACGCAAGTAATCACCGCCAGCAACGCATAAGCCATACGCGCCGCCTTGCCTCCATGCCGCTCGCCGAACCGCGTCAGCATCCATTCGGCGCCGGTTATAACGTTCGACCGACGCACCCACTTGGCTACGTACGCAAGACCGAACGCCGGAAGCATCACACCCCACATCCAATGATGCCACCACGACTGCATCCCCAGCAGGTAAAGCACCGTCACCATCCACATCGTGCCGGTGATGTCAAAATTGGACACCGCGCCCGACGCGGCCAGCGCCCACCAGGGAATCTTCTTACCACCGAGGAAATACGAGTCCAGATTCCTGCCCGCAAGCTTGCGCAGATAGAACCCCAACCCGGTAACGATGACCAAATAAGCCGCAATCACGCAATAGTCGATAGCTGCCATTTTTGTAACCGTTCAGACCCGTTGGGTCCGTGAAGTAAGAAAGACCGACGCCCCAGCCGCCAGGCAGGTAACTGCGGCGTCAGATGTAAGACAGTAAGACAGGGAAGCAGCAGCTCAAGGCTCCCTCCCGGCGAAAACCGCGGGGCGATGAGGCAAATTATACGCCGACCAATCCACCGGTCAAGCAGAAAGCCCACGCCGGTAAACCGTTAACAAAAGTCGGGCGGGCCTGTCAGACAGGCCCGCCCGTGAATGATAATCCGCGTGGTCTTACCGGCGGGGTCTTGCGAACCCGTCGGCCGGGTATGTCAGGCTTGGCGGGTACGGCTGACAATCACGTTAGTGAATCCGTTCGGAGCAACAAGCTCCGCACCATCAAGCCATCAGGAGAGACCTTTTTACATTAGCAGATTACCAGTTTTTCTTATCGTTCATAGTTATCTATCTTTACGCCTTCCGACGACGCCTGCGGAGAATCAGCAGTCCGCCGATCGCCAGCAGGCTCACCGTCGCCGGTTCCGGCGTTTCGGATCCGGGCATCACAGGAGCGCCTCCACCGGTACCGTCATAGCCCCACTCGGCATTGAGTATCTGGAAGTCGTCGACGTCAACGTCACCGTCGCCGTCGAAGTCGCAACTCAGCGTACCCACCGCGCCTCTATCGCCCCACTGGGCATTGAGGAGGACCAGGTCTTCTTCGTCGACCTTGCTGTCGCCGTTGGCGTCGCCCAGATGTATGCCGGTTACCAGGTTCGTCAGGACCACGTACTCGTCGTTAACGTACGCCAGGTCACCAAATGTCCAACCCTCACCCGCAGGCGGGAGGACCGTGATCTTCGCGACATCCACGGAAGTCCATGCGGGTCCGGCAACGCCGTCTATGACGGCCATATCTGACACCTTGAACAGCGCGATATCCACGCCACTGACGTTAACGCCGGGGGCAAGACCGTCGACGAGTTGGATCGTCAAACCCGCTGCCATGTTCAATGTTCCGTAGACGTGAAGGCTGTCGCCGATCGCTGTGTCGTCCACCAGATCACCGTCCAAATCGCTCAGTGCGATGGATGTCAACGTCCACTCGACATCGGCATCAGCGGGAACGGCGCCATCGATCAGCGCCAGGTTGGTCAGGTACGTGTCAGCGCCGACACCAAACTCATCGCCGGGATCACCGACATTAGAGTTTCCGCCGCCGGTACTCAGTTTCTCGCTGACCGTTATGTCCACCGTAGCCCCCGCCGCCGCGGTCGACTTAACCATCGAATCGCCGCCCAGCGTCAGATTGGTCAATGCGATAGTTGCCGCCGGGCCTGCGATAGTCAGTGTCGCCGAATCAGCGGCCTCGACACCACCAATCGTAACGGTGCTTCCGGCGATCGTCACTGTGGAACTCGCCGCCGCGGCGAGAGTGGTGTTCGACAGGTCCGTCGTCAAGGGAGCTGCATCGAGGGAGCCGGTGTACGGTGTATCGAATCCGTACTTGAGTTCCAGGTATCCGCCGATGTTCTGGCGGTCGTCTTCGCTCAGCACGCCGCCGAAGATGAGTACCTCGGCGATATCGCCTGGGAAATCCCGGGCGGCGAAATATTGGCCGACCTTGTCGAAGTTCATCGCCCCGCCACCGCGGACCGCCTCGGCAATGTGCCATACATTCTCGCCGACAGCCCCTGTGGGCGCGCCGTTGATGTAGAACGTGCTTCCGCCGGGATTCGTAAAGTCATTACCGTCACCGGGATGTGCCCACGCACCGTCGCCGGAGCGTCGGATACCGTCGTCGGCGCCGGCCTTACCGAGAATCCCGTCAAGGTTGGCGGATTTCGCATCCGCCTTGGCGACGAAGAACACGGTGCGGGCGGCCAGGTTGATGTACTGATACTGATCGTTGTCGCCGTCGAAGCTCAACGCGGGCTTGTTGTTGATCGCCGCGTCGGACGCCACGTAGGTCGCACGATAGGCGGCGTTAGTTTGCGTACCGTGGTTGGCGTTGGGCGACTGGTCGTCCCACTGGACGACCGGGTCGCCGTTGTTGACTCCGGTGACCTCGCTGGCATCCAGATGCAGCAGGAGCCCGCCGGGCATGACGATGGCGCCGCCGGTGGTCGGTCCCGCGAGGGTCATCGTACCGCCGTTAAGCGTCAGTATGCGGGTCGAGACAACGTCGCCGCCGCTGACGCCGAACGCGGGTCCGGCGATCTCAGCGACCGTATCGTCGCCAATGATCGCCTGGTGGCTTACCGCCACGGGACTCGACGCGTTAAGCGTGGCGTCTTGGGCGATGGTCAGCGTCCTTGTCGAGACATTGCTCGTCTCGACGACCATCGTGCCGGCGACTTCGATAGCATCCACGCCGGTCGTAAACGAACCGTCGGAAAACGTCGTGGTCCCGCCGTCGGGTACACTCAGCGTCGAGGCGGGGGGCATCATCAACCCCGAAGTTCCGTCGAAACTCACGTCGCCGGTGGCGGTAAAGTTATTGGCGGCGACTGTGGCGCCGACCGCATTCATATTGGCGACCGTCAAATCGCCGTTTACGGTGAGGTTTCGGGTCAGATTACCGGTATCGCCGGTCTGCAGCGTACCGCGGACGGTCAGCCCGATCGCGTCAGCGGGGGCCTGGTTGATCGTCGTCGCGGCGTCCGCGAGACGCACGTCATTGAAACTTGCGGTATCGGCATGGATGAGCGTCAGGTCCGCATTGGTTCCCATCGTCAGGCTGCCCAGCGTCGCCGACTCTGCGTTAAGTGTGACCGTCGGTACGCCCGGGTTCAGCACGATGTCCATGTTGGGCATATCGATCACACCCGAGATACCGCCGCCGGCGTACAGCACTTCGACCTCCGTCTGATTGATCGCGCGGTCGTAGAAGTAGATGTCGTCAAGCTGCCCGTTAAGGAAGTTCTGCCAACCAATCGTCGCGGCATTATTGTTATTGTCTCTGGCGCCAAAGACAAGCGTGTCCTGGGTATTGGTAATCGTCCCCGTGGCGCCGGTCGATTCGATGATCGGGCTTCCCAGATCCTCACCGTAGATGTAGGTCTTTTTCTGCGACCCGTCATACGTCATCACGATAAAGTGCCAGAGGCCGTTGATCGCCGGACCGCTGTTGGGAACATTCCAATCGCTGCTGGTGAGCCCGCGGGTAGTCCAGTCAAGACGGGTTTCGCCGCTGTGCCTGCGCATCTGCCAACCGTCTTCATCCTTGCTGACGAACGGGCTCCAGCCACCCGGAGTCCCCTTGGCCCAGACCGCAATCGTCATGGCATTGTAGCCCGAGAAGACATCCTGGTTACCGCCGGTGTCAACGAAGACCGCCGCATCGCCACCGGTCAGGTCCAGGGCCATACCGCTGCCTCGCGCCACATACGCCACAGGACCATATTCGGTGCCATGATAGTTGTTGCCCGAGGTGTCGTTACCGTTACTCTCGTCGAAAGTCCACATACCCAGCAGCCCGTTTGTCGGGAGGGCTGGCGGGAAGCCTATCGTGGCGGCGGTGCCCGACAGCGTCAGCACCCCGGTAGGATCGCCCAGATTCGCTCCGACGATCTCCAGATTCGCATTGTCGTGGATCTCGACCTCGCCGAGGGTAATCTTGTTGGTTACCGTCAGCGGATTGGGGACATTTACGGTCCCGGTGGTGTTCACCAACAAATCGCCGGTGCTCTGGGCAACGCCCAGGTTCAGCGAACCGTTCTGAGTCACCGAGATGCTCGGCGCAGCGAAGGGGGCGTTATTGACATTCAGCGTACCGCTCGGGACGCTCAGCGAGGTCGCCGCCGAACCGCCATTGTCGAGCGTAACCGTCCCGCCGCCGGTAAGCCCCAGCGTACCAGCCGCTACAGCGCTGTTGATCTTAAGGGTGTACGTGTCGTCGGTCGTGCCGAGCGTGACGTTTTGCGAAGACATGTCGTGCAGCGCCGGCCGCGTTATCGTAGCAGCCGCTGCACTGCTACCGTCGGCTCGACCCGCCACGATTGTCGTATCGCCGGTGAAGTCGACAAACTCGTCGTACTGCTTGTCGCCGGACGAACTGGACAGCTTCAATGTGGTCCCCTCGCCCATGTACAGCTCGCTTCCGCTGGCGAGGGTGCCTATCAATCCCGGGTCGCCGAGGACCAGGGCGCCCCCGGCAATTTCGATCGTCAGACCGTTGGTGTATCCGCCGATCTCATCGGTGACAATCCACTGACCGGTGTTGATCTTCTCGATGAGGGGCCAGTCCGACCCGGCCAGATCCAGCGGACCGAGGTTCACCTTCGGCGTGTTGTCGATGGTCAGTTCGGGCGGAGCAGCGAACGTGGTGCTCGCCAGGTTAATGCTGTTATTTGCGGGACCGGTGAAGGTAAGTGTCACCGGAGCGTAGGCCACGTGCAGGTCGCCCAGAGATGCATCGCTGCTGACGTTAATCGTAGTTTCGCTTGTCATCAGCAGATTCGTGCCAGGCAGGTTCATCTCGCCGGCGAGGCTGCCGTTCCATGCCGGAGCGCCTATGCCCCATTTGCCGGCCAGGTGTCCGCCAATGTCGTTGATTTCTTCGGCGGTCAGGACACTGTCGAATACCAGCACCTCGGCGATGTTGCCTCGGATACCTTCGGTCGGTCCAACAAGCCGCGAACCGATCAGCAGCTCGTTACCGGCCGTGGTCAGGGCTCCACGCTCGTAGGTCCCCTCTGCGATGCCGTTGACATACCACGAGTCAAGCCCGTTGGCGCCCGCGCCGCCGTCGCCGTCCCACGTCGAGATAGCGATATTGGCCTGGGTCAGACCGCCGGTGGCGGTCGAGTTGAAACCTTCACCCCAGAAGTGGTTACCGATCCGGCCGGCATTGTCGCCGCGGCTGACGGAATGCCCGTAAGCCGAGGGGGGGCCACCGGTTCCCATATGGAATGTGTGCTGGAAATTCTGCCCGGTACCCGTCGCATTATGCCAGACCGTAATCACCGTTCGGTCGGCGTTTCCGGTGATTCCGATATCGTTGGCCCGCCCGATTTTGTCGCCGTCGAAATGGAGCGTCGCCAGCCCGTTCAGCGTATTGCCCGTATCGTCGTACTGCGGTAGTTGACCGGCGTTGTTGTGGGTCACGTCGAACCCATTTCCACTCAGGTCGTTCCAGCGAGCGACTGACGTCCCGTTTTCGGCAGGGTTCGTCCCACCCGTATCCTCAAACACGGTGGATGCATCAGACGCATCGAGGTGGAGTCGCAGTCCGCCGGGCATCGCGCCGCCTGGCCCATTGAGGCGCAGCGTACCGCCGGTGAGTTTCAGTTGGACCGGACCCAATCCGGGCGCTGGGTCGATGGCGACGTCGCCGGTGGCAACCAGGCTTCCGGCGCCCATGTCAAACGTCCCGCCGGTGGTCGTGAGTTTCTTCGTTGTCAGGCTGGTTCCCGCCAGCGCCAGCCCGCCGCCGTTGGACAGGTCGACGCTGCCTACCGGAGCCCCGACGCCCAGAGGGTTGGTAGCTCCAACTGTCAACGTACCGTTATTGACGGTAACGTTGGCGCCATCGATGACGAGCGCCGCGGCGCTGAGGTCCAGGTCGCCGTTCAGTGTCAGGGTCTGCGCGACGGTCAGGTTGCTCGGACCGGTATAGCTACCGCCGGGGTTGGCGATCAACTCGTTGACGTTCACCGTGCCGGCGACGGTCAGACCACCGTCGATAATCACCGTTCCGGCATCCAGTGTCCCCGCGACTGTTACGGTGCTACCGGCGCCTATCGTCATGTGTCCGGCGCCGGTGACGTTACCGCCGACATTCAGCGTGTACCCGTCGAGCGTCTGCATCAGGAGCGTACCGTCGGCGTCCAGGGTCACGTGGTTGGTCGCGCTGCCGATCGTGGCGGTCCTGGCGAAACCGTCGCCGTCCCGCCCCGCCGTCAGCGTACCACCGTTGATGGTGCTGGTGACCGGGTTGTCGAACGTGGGATCAGTTGCAGCATCCTTGGCAACCAGAACGACCTCGCCGCCGTTGATTCCGATCGCATTGTTGTCGCCGAACGGGTTTGAGCCCGCCTGGCCGACAACCGCGCCCTGGCGCACGTCGAATGTCAGTGACCCGGCGGGGTCGCCGGGGTCGAGGATCAAATCGGCCGCACCGGTCTTGACGATCGTCACCGTTCCGGCAGCGATCGGTCCCGGAGAGGTGTCCACCGCGGTGTCGAACCCGTACTCGGCGTCCATTGCCATCAGGGTGTCACTGAAGATGACACCGCCATCTGCGCCGCTGGTGGTCAGGACGGACGGTTCCATCAAACGCAAGGGTCCGAAGGTCGCCGTCGTGGTGGTGACCGCATCGAGCGTCGAGTCAGCGCTTACCGCGATAGTCGTACCGGGCAGGTTGATCGCGTCGATTACAGGGCTGGCAGCGAACAACTCGCCCACCTGCACCTCAGACAGCACCGAATCGTACACGTAGAGATCGTCGAGCCAACCCTGAAAATTACTGTTACCGTCCCACCGCGTGCCGATACGGAAAGCACCGCTGCCCTGGTAAGGCGTACCGGTGGGGTTGTTGGTCAGGGGCGTCTGGTCCACACCGTCCCAGTATATGTGCCGCATACCGTCACTTACGTTGTAAGTAACCACCAACTGGTGCCATCCGACAGTATCCTCGTATTGTGGATTATCAACATGATCCGAATCGTTGCCGTAAAATGCAAACGTAGCGTTGTTAGCGTCCCGGAACCCGACATGCAGGGCATTATTGCCTTCAGCGGTGCCTTGCCCAAACAGGTAGTCTCCGTTTGGTGCGTCGCGTTTGGTCCAAGCCGCCAGGCTAAACGACTTGTTGCTGAGATCGATCTCCCCAGCGGCAACGGTCACGATGTCCGCATTGCCGCTGAAGTAGTAGGATGTGCCCGTTGATCCGGGGCGGGCGGCCTGTCCGATCAGGGCTCCGCTAATCGAACCGTCGTGTCCGTTACCGGACGAATCGGCGGCGGTCGTGCCCGACGTCTCGTCGAATTTCCAGTTGGCGATCGCACCTGCGGGGGCCGGGGAGCCGGCACCGGTGATCCTGATCGTGGCGCCGTCAAGGTTCAATTGCGTCGAACCGCCCACGGATCCGCCGTCAAACTCCAGCGTACCGTCGTCCCTGGCGATGAATGTGGTCAGGTTGGCAGTAGTGGCGCCGAGGGTCCGCATTTGCAGCGTGCCCGGGCCGGCCTTGGTCAACCGGGTATTGACGCCTGTCTGATCGAACGCACCGGGCCAGGCTACCGTCCCACCGGAAGGCACGCGGATCGTCGCTTCTTCGATACCATTTCCGCCATCGTCGTTGAGTGTAATCCCGCCGGTGATCGTCAGCGGCGCCCCGCCGAGCGTCACGTCGGCCCGGTCGCCGATATCCAGCGTACCGGTCAGCGTAACCGGATCGTCCGAAGTAATACCGGTAACTGCGCCCGCGGCGATCGACCCTCCGATACTGCTGAATGTTACCCCGCCATCGGCCCCGCTGACGTCCACGATGCCGCTGGTGAGCGTCAACTCACCGAAATCGGCGGTTAACGTGGTGTTCGCAACGATGCTGGAATTCGCGGTTACCTCGAAGTCGGTGGTGGTCATGCTGATGGCGGTTACCGACGGCGGCGGACCGTGTACCCATTGCCCGGTCTGGACGGTGGAGTCGACGATCGCCTCGGAACCGCCGGGAGGAGTCATCCAGACGTTGAAAGGCTGACCGCCGGCGAAGTCCTGACCCATCCAGATATAGCTGTATTCCTCGCCGGCCGTAAGGGACCCGGTGTTCCCCGCACCGGACCAGGCGTAAGATCCCACTTTGTCGGCGGCTTCAAATATACCGTTACCGTCGACGTCCAGATACATCAAGCCTCGGTCGTCAACGTTCCAGCGGAAGTTGTACTGACCGGAGAGAGCGGGTATGAACGTACCGCTGAACGCCCATGCGAAATCGTCGGGCTCGCCATAACCGGGGAACATCTGGAAGTCGCTGCCATTGGACTGGAGCTTACCGTCCCACGTTACGTTTTGTCCACCCACCTCCGCCCGCGCCAGAACCGTGTTCGCCTTTGAACCGGTCAGGATGCGATTCGCATCGTACGCATACGCGGCGCCGTCGAGATTCATCACAACATCGTTTCGAGGAATGCCCGTGAAGATCGACCCGCGGAATCCGTTTGTGTAGTTTGAGGTCACCCCGCCGCCTGTCTGGAACGTTCCGCCGTTGAGTTTTATGCTCGTCCCGCCGGCGCCCATCGGGTCTCCCGCCGCGTGGGCCGCGCTGAGCGTGGTCCCGCTTGCGATGCTGAAAGTCGTGTCGGCAGCCGATACGGCCCCTCCGTTGAACTTCAGGGTCCCGCTGCCGGTGAGGTTCAGCGCCCGGGGGGCGCCTGAGTTCTCATCGTCGAATGTTCCGGTCGTTATCGTCCCGCCGGCGCCGAAGTCGATCGTCACCGGCGTGCCTGTGGTCGTCAGGCCGGTGTAGTTCTGCGTGCCGCTCAAACCGAACGTGCCCGCAGGAAGGGTAAGCTCGCCGCCTTCGAGCGTGCTGGCCAGTGCGATCGAACCGGAAGACCCGCTCATCGTCACGTCGCCGACGGTGTACGTCTCGCCGGTCAGCGTCAGTGATGCCCCGTCGCCCAGAGTCACGGCGCTGTTAATGGCTACGTCCGAGGTCGATGTGATACCCACCGACGCCGAGGCGGAAACCGCCGCCAGAGAGGCGAACGTCGTTCCGCCGGTAACGCCCCGGATGTCCAACGTCCCGTTGGTGAGCGTCAGTCCGCCGAAGGTGGCCGTATAGTCGGTCGCCGCATTAAGAGTAGAATTCTGCGTGACGACGAAGTCAGTACCGCCCATCGCAATAGCGCCGACAACGGGGACGTCTGCCGACGAAATCTGGATATTGTCGACTGCGGTATGCCCCCAACTGCCCGGGTGGGTGTCATAGATACGCATCCGTACCGTGTCGCCTATGTAGGGAGTCGTATCCCAGGACTTGTTGGCCCAGGTCCAGTTGTTGGCGTGGGTCGCGGTCTGGAGCATTTCCCAGTTACCGGGTGTCACTTCCCTCTCCAGGGCCACGCCCGCCATATTCGCGTTCGGTGAGTCGGGGTCGCCGCCAAGGGCGTGATTGCCCGCGGCGATCTGGAAGGTGATCGTCCCGGCCTCGCCAATGACGAACGAGTCAGTTTCAATGATGCCCGTGTAACCGTCGGCTACCCCGCCGTTCTGATTCCTGTAGGAAACTATCGCCCATGTTCCCTGCGTACCGCCCTGGCCCGAATATGGCTGCTTACCGCCCTGGAACAAGGCGTTGTCTCCATGGGCGGTCGGGATGATGGTCCATCCGCTCAGGTCGCCCGACTCGAAATCATACGTAAGCGAAGTTCTGTTAAGTGCGTCCGGGCCGTCGATACTCAACGTTCCGCCGTCGAGTTCGACCGTGGCGACGCCCGGCGTTCCGACGATATCCAACTCGCCGCCGCCGGTTACTCTAATGGATGTGCCGGTAGCGCTGATCGCACCAATGCCGCTGAAACTGAGCTTTCCGGCGCCGGTTTTGATGAGCGAACTGCTGTCGAGGATCGTCAAATCGGTGGCGGATATGTTGCCCGCGGTCGAGATCGTTCCGCTTCCGCCTCCGATGCTTACGGCGGTGATCGTCCCACGATCAGCGGTTAACATTCCGCCGCCGCCAACGGTCAGCGCGGCGGTGGAACTGGAGTTGAGCCCATGCATGACCGTCAGATCGCCGCCGACCACGGACAACTGCCCGCCGGCGCCGACGTCCACCGAATGTGCAGCCTGAGCGGCGGTGGCGACTGTGGCGTGTCCGGTATTAATGATGACCTCAGAACCGGTAGTCTCGTCGGTGTAGAAGGGAATGGAGGTACCGGTAGCACCGCCGGTCCAGTGGGAAAGGCCGACGTGATTGACGGGGTCGGTCAGGTCGGCCCAGTTCCCGTCGTGGTCGCCGTCCCAGACAAGCGTTTCGCTGGCAAGGTTGAAGAAGTCCAGCGGCGTACCGGCGTTGTAGAGGTCGCCGGCCTCTCCGGCCGACAGAACGCGATCCCAGACGCCGACTTCGTCCATGAGACCATTGAACTGCGGACCGCCAGCGCCCTTGCGGGTGCCCATGTAGAAGTTGCCTGTGCCCGAGAAATCGTTACCGCGCGTGTCGGTCCGGAAATCCGTACCGCCGCCAACGACGTTGGCGTAGATGCTCTGCAGATTGGTCGCCGCGTTATACGTGAGGACGAAATGCATCCAGTCGGTGGTATTGTTGTACATCGCATTGTCGTAGCCGAAGTCGTCACCCCAGAACGCAAACGCGAAGCTGGTGGCAGACCTGAAGCCGATGTGCAACGCCTGGTTGCCCCCACCGTCGGCGTCCCCGATAACCCAACCTTCGTTCGTATTGCCCCTCTTGAGCCAGAAACTCAGCGAGAAGTCACTGTTGGCCAGCGGAATCTCAGTAGCACCGGGAACGGTAACCCAGTCGCCGTCGCCGTCAAGATCGATGGCCTGACCGTCCAGGCCCGCAACCCATCCCGGATCGCCGTTCAGCGAACCGTTATTACCGTTGATCGAGGCGTCGTCAGTATTGCCATCGAGCTTCCAGTAACCCAGCAAGCTATCCTGCAAACCGGCGGTGGCGATGCCTGTCAGCGACAGGACCATTGCGGTAGCCAAAACGATTGTCAGAAAATTGCGTGTACGCATTATATCACTCCTGAACGTAGTGATTGTGCGGGCGCGCGGGTCGCGCGTCTCGCGGTGAATACGGCTTGACAAATTGCCCTGTGACTTACGAAGTACCGGCAAATTCATACTCCGAATCAACTCCAACCGATCGGCGAGTACGAACTGTCCGTCAGCTCGTACGAAACTGTAACCAGCCTGCAAATGTGTCCCCACATCCAAAGCGCAAAAAACTGCTACTGAGCGAACTCCAATGATGGAAACATGCTATCACAAGAAAAGCGATTTGTCAAGCTATATATTCCCGTTCAACGGTCGGTTCCCGGCGGTATATTTACGAAACTTGGCCCGAGAGGCTCGGCGGTATATAATGGTTCCCGATGACGATGCAGATAAACGCAGGCGGCTGGTGAAAGATGGGCCATAGACAATCATCGACAATGGGCCTTGGACGGAAGGTATCACGCTGGCTTTTCGGCGCCCTCAAACCACTGCGCCGGCGGTTTGCCCGCCGAGAGCAGGCCGCCGAGAAGACCGTCCTGCTGATCCTGGGCTGCCAGCGGAGCGGGACGACGCTGGTGCAGAACATACTGCAGAGGGACCTGCGATCGAAAGTCTACGGCGAGTTCAGCAAGCTGTCGTCCGGCGATCGCGAATTCCACATACGCCTCAACCCACTCGATTCGGTGCGGGAGACCATCGAAGCCGACCGCGCCGACCTGATCGTACTCAAACCGCTGGTGGAGTCGCAGAACGCCGGGAAACTGCTCGAAGCCCTCGAAAACGCCAAAGTGTTGTGGATGTACCGGGATTATCGCGACACGGCGGTATCGAGCATCAACGAGTTCGGCCGCAACGCCGGCGTCAACGACCTGACGGGCATAATCGAAAACCGCGATGGCGACTGGCGGGCTGAAGGCCTGTCGGATGAGCTGCGCGAGATCGTCTCGGCGAACTTCTCACCGGAAATGGACCCCCACGACGCCGCGGCGCTGTTCTGGTTCGTGCGGAACAACTGGTTCTTCGAGCTGAACCTGGATACCAACGCCCGAGTAATGATCTGCAGCTACGAAAACCTCGTCGCCGCCCCCGCGACCGCGGTGAAAAAACTCTACGACTTCATCGGGCATACGTTCCCGGGCGAGAATATCTTACCGCCCATACACCAGAGGTCCGCCGGCCGGGGCGGCGGCTTGGAACTCTCCGAAGACATCGAACGCCTCTGCAGCGACCTGCTCGAACGCCTCGCCGCTTCGGAGGACAGTTGACCCCGGTACACGCCGATCGGACGCTTCTCTGCGCGCGCATATCGCAGATCTGACCGTAACTCCTTTCCGCATGTGAACCTCGCTGTTTTCTTTTTTTACCGTTTTCATCGTTGTCGAAATGGGGATCTTAGACTACAATATGTGATTGCGAGGTCCGAGGGCCGTATCGTTATGAGAGGCAGTTTAACACCATACGAGATACTTGGAGTGTCGCCCGAGGCGAGCCTGGAAGAGATCAGGTTGGCATATCGCAGGGGTGCGCTCAAGTACCATCCGGACAACTACCAGCACGACCCCGTCGAAGCCGAAGAAAAGTTCCGCACGCTGGCGAAAGCCTATAAAACCGCACTGCGAGCCCACCTCCCCAGATACAGCGACAACGATGGAAGCCAACCCTACAGCCCCGCCGACTTTGCACGGATGGACCCGAATTGGCACGCCTGCAAGAGCAGAGATAGCTACGTTCCCGGAAACGTTGGCCAGTGGCCCACGAGCAAAGACGTCAAGCAAACCCGCTCGATTCCTACTGTCGACGAGAACAGGGTTTTCATTCGGTTATGGGCGATAGCAACGGTTCTCGGGATTACTGTGGTCTCGGTAGTCGGAGCGTTCGGTCTGTTCGGAAACGTTGAGGATGGAATGGATATCCCGGAGGTCCTTGCCACGCAACTGACGGGCCTGCTCGTGGTTGCAGCGATAATTGTAGGAAGTATCTACGGGATCATTCTTACGCGAAAGACTATTTGGCTTACAATGCAGTTCGGTGTCCGCCTCCTGCCGTTCATCTCGAACATCCGCAGATCAAAGCAGCTACCCAAAAAATCGCCGCAGGAAATCTGATATATCAGATTTGCATATTTGGGGGATAACTCATCCAGCTTTTACCCGAAACGTATCCTATGCTTCACATGCGGAGCTATCAGGCGCTAAGCCTGGTCCGTTCAGTCGCAGGCGGGTGTGCACGGCGTCGTGCCGGGCCTGCGGCGGGGAACGCATGACCTGAGGCTGTATATCATGCTACGCAAAACGGCAATGTTGGTCGCGGTGTGCTTGATTTGCATGCCCTTGGGAGGTCTAGTCTCATCTGCCGGAGGCGGACCTCAAGGGTATGTGACGCAAGCCAATGTTCTCACAGACAGTTGGATGCTCGATCCTGCGCTACTGCTGGTCGTATGCATCCTGTTGCTGGCGATTTCGAAAGTAGCCAGCCGGCGTCGCCGGGCGGTAACGGGCTAGAACCCAATACCGAACGGTAAGACCCTGCCCGTACCATGGAGGCAGGCACGTCACATTTCATTCCAAGCCAACGAGGCATCTCAAACCCCTGAACTGCTACGCAAGACCTTGTGAAATGGCGCAGTTGGGCTTATCGTACCTCAGACCGCAGCGACCGCGGAATCCAATATCCCCCGCGTCGAGTCGGAACCACTGAGAACGATCATGCGAATGATGCTTGTAAGCCCGCCGCCCTGTCGGGTCGTCGAGCGGTACTATGACCGCCCGCCCTACCCGCGCACCGCTCTGGCGTGCCTGGCGGCGTTTTTGAGAGCGTCGGATATCGACGTCCGCGTACTGGACTGCAAGTTCGATCGCTTGAACTACTCCGAGGCGGTCGAGAAGATCGCCTCCCAGCGCCCGGACGTCGTGGGGTTTACCGCCTTCACCAACGAGATCATCCAAGCCGCACATCTCGCCGAATTGGTCAAGCGGCAGGTCCCGGAAATCACGACGGTCATCGGCGGGGTCCACATAACCGCCCTTCCGGAGCGGACCATGCGCGAATTCACGACGTTTGATTTCGGCGTGGTCGGGGAGGGAGAGGAAACGCTCGTCGAGTTCCTCCAGGCCCGCGCCGAGGGGCGGGAAACCAGGCCGATTCCGGGCCTCTGTTTCCTGGACGCCGGCGGGGATTTCGTCGCCGGTCCGCAGCGAGATCGAATCGCCGATCTCAACTCCCTGCCAATGCCCGCATGGGACATGTTCGCACCGGGGCGAGAATACGGACTACAGACCTCGCGGGGCTGCCCGTTCGTCTGCCCCTTCTGCATGAATCCCCACGGAAGAGTGGTTCGCCCGCGATCGGCAGAGAACGTACTCGACGAAATCGCATGGCTCGTGGAAAACCGCTCGCCGAAGAACATCCTCATTTGCGACGAGGCGTTCACCATCAAACGCCCGCGCACGATGGATATCTGCCGCGGCCTGATCGACCGCGGTTTGAGCGGCCGGATACGCTGGCGATGCCATACCCACGTCCGTTCGATCGACCTGGAGATGGTGACGCTGATGAAACAGGCCGGATGCGTCGAGATCGGTATCGGCGCCGAATCGGGCAATGAAGAGATTCTCGCCGGTACGGGCAAGGGCATCGCGACGTCCGATATCATCAGCGCCGCGGAAATACTGCGGCAGGCTCGAATGCCTTTCCAGGCGTTCTTCATCCTCGGACATCCCAATGAAACTCAGCAGACCGCCCGACAAACCATTGACTTCGCCGTCAGGCTCAACCCCACCCTTCCGGTTTTCGGGATAATGGTTCCGTACCCTGGCACGGAAATCGGACGGATGGCCGCCGAAGGCGAAGGCGGTTATATCCTCCAGGCCCGCGACTGGAACGATTATAACAAGCAGCTCGGAAATGCGGTCTCGATCCGCGGTCTGGAACGCAAGACGCTCGAGCGAATGCAGTTCCGCGGCTACTTGAAGGTCTTCATCCGCAACCGACGATTCGGCGACCTGCTGAAATTCATCTGGCGATATCGCCGCGAAGGGATCGCAATGATCGCCAAGTCCGCCCGCCGCATCTTCCGCCGCGGCTGCGGGGCGTAGCGTCAGTCCCCCGCCGCCACGAGCTTCATCAGGACGTGCATCCTGCGCTCGAAGAAGACCGACAGCGGCCAGCGGTAGAGTTTCACGTTAGCAGTATGATATTCCCTGACCAGGCCCGCCGCGGCGATGCAGTTGTCCCACTCCGCGGCGCTCAGGTAGTTGTACTCGAGCGCCACTCCGTGGGGACGGTTGCCCACCCAGTCCATGAAGCTCAGCAGCCACTTGTCCAACCGCGACTCACACACGTGGTCCTTGACGATCACGGATCCCCCGGCGACCCTGGCGGCCTCGGCGAGCAGCGCCGCGGGATCGCCGGTGTGATGCAGCACGTCGATCAGCAGCACGGTATCGAACGAATCGTCGCCAAACGGCATGGTCCGCCCGTCGTATCGCGTCACCGGAATCGCCGGAGCGTCCCTGACCAGCACGTCGATGCCACTGATCTCGCATCCGTCGCCGAGCCGGTCGGCGAGTGTCTTTGCGATGTGCCCGTCGCCGCAGCCGACGTCGAGTATCTTCTGCGGTCCTTCCGGGCAGAGAGCCCCTATCGCCTCGGCGAGCCTGGCGACCCGCCCGCCGTACACGCACCGCCGGTGGACCGCCGAAACTACCTTCAGCGGCTTCATGATTTCCTCTCGAGGGCGAGCAGGCTCATGAACACGCTGGCGAATATCGTCTGGACACCCACCGCCAGCAGGACCGACCCCGGTATCGTGATACGCAGGAAACTCCTCGGCTCGAGCGGACCGAACTCGTGGTACCCGCCCCACGCCACAATCGCCCCCACCACGAGCACCAGGCCCCCAAGCGTCATCGCAACCCCGCTCAGCACGCCGGTTTTGATCGTGATGTGGCGGCTGAGGCGAACCAGGCCTTTATGCGGGGGCACGAGCCCCTTGGCCATCGCAAGCAGCTTGGTGAATATCGCGAAGATTACGAGCTGGTATCCGATAATGCATCCGATCCCGCCGACCAGGAGCGACTGGATGTCCAACTCCAGGCTTCCGCCTATGCGGAGCGGGCCCGGAAGGATCAGCACGAAGCTCAGCAGCCCGATCGCCATCAGGACCAGGCCCGGAAACAGAAACACCCACTTCGGGCTGCACAGCAGGAAGAACCCCAGCGTCCGCAGTCCGTCGCGGAGCGTCCGCAGGTGCGGAGGATGCGAAACCCGCCCGTCGCGGTGGAGGGTGATGGGAACTTCGGCGACTTTCTTGTGGTGCAGGCAGGCCTTGATGACCAGTTCGTTGGCGAACTCCATGCCCGTGCAGACCATGCCCAACTCGTCGTAAAGCTCGCGCGTGAAGCCCCGCATACCGCAGTTGACGTCGTGGATGGGCGCCGAGAACCACCGCCTGGCCAGACGCGTGAAGAACGGATTGCCCACGTGGCGATGGAGGAAGGGCATCGCACCCGGTTCGATCATCCCGCCGCCGCGCGGCAGGCGGCAGCCCATTACCAGGTCATTTCCTTCCCGCAGTTTCTCGACGAATGGGCCCAACCGGGCGAAATCGTAGCTGTCGTCGGCGTCGCCCATGATTATGAACTTACCGCGAGCTTCTGCGATACCGGCCATCAATGCCTCCCCGTACCCGCGCCGCTCGGCGAGCACCACTGTCGCGCCGCACCGCCGGGCGATCTCGACCGAATCGTCCATCGAACCGTTGTCGGCGATGATGATCTCCCCGGCGACCCCTTCGCTGTCCATGTACGATCTGGCCTTGGTGATGCATGCTTCGACCGTGTCGGCCTCGTTGAGGCACGGCATGACCACCGACAGTTCCAGGGCGTCGGTGTCGCTCGAGGCTTCTTGTGTGGGGGCCGCGTCAGACATCTGAAGTTCTCACAGGTTCCCCGACATACGCACGCAAGGGAACAGGTCCGATGATTCTCACCGATGCCCGAGGAACTGTCAAGCCGGGGCGCTCGGCGATCCGGATTCTCCCTGGCCTCCCATGCCTCCATTGTAGATATAATCTCAAGAGTGATTGACCATTGGGACTCGGTACGTGAAAATGCCGAACGGCACTGGAGAACAGCGGACTTGTCATGATGACCCATCGCCAAAGAGTATTGACCGCACTTGACCACCGTGAGCCTGACAGGGTTCCGGTCGATCTGTGGGGGTCGGCCAGCAGAATCTGCAACGAACTCTATTTAAAGATCGCCGAAAAAGAGGGGTGGGAGGAACTCGGTCCCTGCGTCAGGGCCAGCAGGTCAGGGGATTATGTGGACTACAGGGTCAGCGACCTGGTCGATTCCGACTTCAGGCACACGAACATAGGGCGGCCGAAGTATTTCCAAAGCTACGTCGATGAGGCGGGCAATACTATCAACGAGTGGGGAATCGGAACGAGGGAAGCCGCCGGTCATCCGACCGTTACATACCATCCCCTCGCCGGCGCCGACGTGTCGGATATCGAGAAGCACAAATGGCCTCTTGTCGAGGACCCCGCGAGGATCGAGGGGCTCGCCGAGCAGGTCGAAAACTGGCGCGCCAACACCGACTACTGCATCACGTCAACCACCGCTGTCTCAGGGCTCATGATCGACATCTGCCCTTTCCTGAGAGGTTTCGAGCAGTTCTTCGTGGATCTGTATATGGATCCGAAGTTCGCTCATACGCTCATTGGAAAGGTCACCGATGTCATAACGGAAATGTATCTCTACTACCTCGCCCCGATCGGTAAGCACCTCGACTGGGTGGAGTTTTCCAGCGATCACGGGATGCAGGACCGGCTTTTCGTTTCGCCTGAAATGTACAGGGAGTTTTTCAAGGAACCGTATACCCGGTTGTTCAGGGAAGTGAGAAAGGCGGCGCCTTCAGCGAAAATATTCATGCACACGTGCGGTTCGGTAAGGGAGCTTATCCCCGACTTTATCGACATGGGCGTTGATATTCTGAATTCACTTCAGCCGAAGGCGGCTGGCATGGATTCGTTCGAACTCAAGAAGGAATTCGGCAGCGAGATAATTTTTCACGGCGGGCTCGATCTCCAGGGCGGTATCACCGGAAGCCTCGAAGACGCTGTGGACGAAGCCAGGATCAGGATCGATGCGTTCGCCCCCGGGGGCGGTTATATATTCGCGCCGTCAAACCATTTCATGGAAGATGTCCCCATGGATAATTTCTTCGCCTTGTACGATACAGCTTTGCACCACGGTAAATACCCGATCAATATCCAGGAATAGCCGGTCGAAGTGCTTCCCCCCTCCCGTTGCCCATTGTGAGTATCCTACCGGCCTCTCTGGCGACAGTCTTGGGGTAACGGGGGCGAAGATCGGCGAGTACTTCTTCCCTGAGTCCCGACAGATTGCTGAAGGTCACCAGCGATTCGGGCGCCACGCCCTTGCGCGAGCAGAGGTAGAGCCAATCGTAGAAGGCCTGTTCGCCCGGTGCAATGTTCCCATCAACAGGGCGATGGTAAGTCCTTCCGCTGACGCAGACGAACGAAAATGTTCCTATCGGCGTCTTTCTTATTCGCGACCGGTTGTGTCGACGATTGGTAAAACAGGTGATCCTCGTCGGGCGCTGCGTGACCAGATTGTGATGGTACAATGCTCGCAGAGAGGTAATATACGCGCCCGAATCCAGAAAGCCCACGAGTTCTTCCGACCGGACACGCCCGGGCAGACCGTACTTACCGCTGGCGTATCGCACTATCACGCCGCGGGCGACCAGGCGACCCAATTGCACGTTGAGACTATGCGGACCGACGCCTGCTATGTTCGCAAGCTCGGTGACGGTGAACACAGTTTTGTGATCCCGCCGCTCGGCCTGCTCGAGATACTTATGCCACTGCAAAGCTCTCATTGGTCACCTCCAATGAAATCTGCAACCTGCCTGCTGAGTATCTCAATCACGCGATCAAACACCATCTCCCCACCGCCGCCAAGGACCAGATTCTCCGCCGCGTCCGGTTCAACCTGAGTGTCGATCAATTCGCCAATAGTCCGCCCGTGGTAGGAGCGTCCCGCCGCCAGATCGCTCAGGCGTCTGGCCGTACGACCGCGATCGATTCCCAACTCGGTCAACTTCCCGTCAATCCGCTCCGGTGAAGAAACCGCCAAGTGGTTTGCGAACAGAAAAATGTCAAGAAGGTCGCGATGCTGCAGGAAACTGCGAGCGAAGACGGCGATAACCTTGCTCTCTATCATGTCCTGATCGGACGCCGTCGGATACGTCACACCGTCCATGGTCTTTACCGTCAGGCCGTCGGCGCAGCAAATACGCGTGATCTCAACAGGAAGTTCTATCCGGCTGGATGCCTCACCATCCCTCCAGAAAGCCAGCAGGACCGCGCTGACCAGCGGCGAGTCGCCTTCCGGACCGGCGTGGGGCGCTGCGCTGCCGGTATATCCGAGCTGCCGACGCACTTCCGGAAGCAGCCTCTGCCTGAAGGCGGCGACAAGTTCGCTCTGTTTGGCCGCAAGGTCGCCGGACCAGTGATAGTCAATATCTCTGGAAACGCGAGGACCCTGGTCCAGGAACCGATACCGAAACCCGCCAATCAAAGCGAGCCCAACCCCCGAGCGAGTAGTAGCCAACAACCGTACCACCATTCGCTGAATAGTCTCAGTAACTTCCTCTTTCAAATCGCCCATTTCACCAGTACTCCACTAGCGATACCATGTGACATCCCTTATATACTATCGTCTAGAGTAATACTATACAACATAAAAGTTATATATTATTACATATGCGCACACAAGCCAAACGCAGCACGGGCCCAATGCCCCAGTGGGATTTCTCCACGCGGCGGGACGCCGCTTCTACGATTCGGTATTACCGCGTATAGATTGGGGCAGGAGCCGCTGGGACAGGACACCGCTCACGCTGGAATTATCCTCGATGCGGCACGGGGGCAGGTATCTTATACAACGCGGTGTCCCTCGACTTGAAAGATCGAAACGAGGCCTTTCAAGCTTTTTCGCTGGACAAGTTGGCAGAGTTCAAGGTGATCCAGAGCGTCACGGACGGCGTTTCGGGTGGCGCCGCAGGCGCGGGCCAGGGCAGATTCGCTCCGTCCGGTCGACGGGTCGTCTTCCAGGGTCACCAGGATCGAAGCCGGGAGTTTTCCACTGAAAATCGCCCTATTGTGAAGCGATGGGTTTTTCTGCATGATCCACGAGTGCGGGCGAATTGCATCGTCATAAAGCCTCTCTTGCGGTGTCCACAATCCCCACTGGCGACCTTCTTTGCAGGAGAGTTTCCCGGCCAATGCAATGAACTTGTCATTCTGCCGGTCAATATGGAACATTGGTATCGGGGGAGCAAACGGCTTGCATGCCTTGATGGCAAGATTGAAATGATCTGACTCGGCGCAGTTCCGCGCGAGCGTGAGGGTCAGTCCCAGTGCGGCCGACTGCTCGGGTGATTCTATCCGTTCGGCCAGGACCGCGAGTCGATGTCGACAGACAAGTCTTCGATATCGCACCAGCCATGAAATCATCATCGAGTGGACGCGCGCGAATTGCGGCATGACCCGAGCTGTTTCCACGAGCAATTGTTCGATATCCGGAGTTTTGCGCGCCGTAGGCACGCTGAACGCTGCGCCGAGTCGAACCCACCCGGAAAGGACTTTTCCCAATGCATCACTCATTTGCGGGGGTCCTCCCAAGCATCGAGATAGAGTAATGCCCGTTGCACGTTGTCGAGGTCAGCACAACGGGATGGGACCCGGAGCATATTCAGATACGTTCGCACGAACGCCAATTCCTCACCAGTAGGCGTCATGGCCTGAATATCTTCCCGGTCCCGAACATGACCCGCGTAGAACTTTGTCGCCAGCAGATCCCTGCGAGACAGAGCACATACGCTCAACGGACCAAACGTGGCGATATGCACCTTGCGCGCGTTCCACCCGTCGGGAAGAACATCCAATTGCATGGCCTGGAAGTTCAACCAGGTCTCCGGCAACTCGCGTTGGGTTGCTGTTTGTGCGGCGGCGACCAGGATAGCCTGTTGGCTTTCTTTCGGAACGGCGTTAATAACGTCGCAGTCGGTTGTGGTGCGTGCTGCGGTGAATTCTCCGGTCAACATACCGGCTGCCCCACCAATAAGCAGGATTTCCACCGGATTGGACGCGGGCAAATGCCCCCCAAGACATTCAAGGTTATCCAGGATTTCGCTATTCGTCATGCGCACGGATGCATTGTATAGTTTTTCTGCACAATGGCACAAGAAAAAAGCCCTGCCTGATGCGCTGTAAGCCGAGTTCTGTTCCTCGTCGCGGCGGGCACACCGCGATGGGGCGAAAACCATTTGTCTTGACCCGCCTTTGCAGACGGGCTCTTCCCGTGAGGGAAAGCAGCCTACCCGCGATTCAAGCGGCCTGGATCGGGCCGTCATCGCTGCTTGGCCTTGCACCCGGTGGGGTTTACCATGCCGACCGCCTCACGGCGATCGCGGTGCGCTCTTACCGCACCTTTTCACCCTTACCTTCGCCTTTTGACGGGCCAAGGCGGTGTATTTTCTGTGGCACTTTCCCGGTCAGACGCCGCGACGAGTCGCCACGCCCAGACGGTGGGCGTTACCCACCACCGTGATCCAGCGGTGCTCGGACTTTCCTCCCCGGTACGAGACCGGAGCGGTCTTCCACGCATCAGACCTCAGTATTGTAATCGATCTAATGCGAAAAATGAACGCTTGAATCTGCCTGGAGATTGACTTACCGCCCCGCTGACCCCACAATGGCATCGGATCGAAACACTTACATCGAAAGCAGCATTATGTCGGCCGCAATAATCCAACCCAGAATTCAGCAACTGATCGAAGTCAAGGACTTCGTGACGCTCAAGTCGGTTATTGCGCAGATGGAAGTGCATGAACTGACCGACCTGCTGACCGAGTTGGAAGGCGCCGAACTGGCGATGGTATTCAGGCTGCTGCCCAGCGAAAGCGCAGCCGACATTTTTGGCGACCTGCCTCTGGAGCTTCAGGAGGAACTGCTCGACACGCTCTCGTCAGAGAAAGTCACCGCCATACTCAACGACATGCCCCCCGACGAGCGAACCGAACTGCTCGAGGAACTGCCCGGGCAACTCGCCGGACGCCTCTTGAGTTCGCTGCGCGGCGAGGAACTGGAGATCGCCCGCAACCTCCTGAACTATCCCGAGGAGTCCATCGGGCGGTTGATGACGCCTGAGTATCTGGCGATCAAGCCTGACTGGAAGATATCCGACGTCTTCGCCCATATCCGGAAAGTCGGCGAGGACAAGGAGACGATCAACGTCGTGTACGTGGTGGACGAGAGTGCCAAACTCATCGACGAAGTCAACCTCGGTACCCTCGTGCTGGCCGAGCCAGACGAAACCGTGCAGGATCTCATGGACGGGCACGTGGCGTTCCTGTCGGCAGCCGACGACCAGGAAGAAGCGATCGACGAGTTCAAGAAGTACGAGGCCGTCGCGCTGCCGGTGGTTAACAGCCAGGGCATTTTAGTCGGTATCGTCACCATTGACGACGTGCTGGACGTTCAGGAGGAGGAAGACACCGAAGACTTCCAGCGGATGACCGGTATGGGCGCCCTGGAGTACAGCTATTTCGGCACGGGCTTCGTCGGTATGATCCGCAAACGCCTGCCCTGGTTGGCGATGCTGCTGCTGATACAAACGCTGGCCACCCTGACGCTGACGAATTTCATCTCGATGCCCCTGTTTGCGACTCTGGTGATCTTCATGCCGCTGATCAATTCGCCGGCGGGCAATACCGGTTCGCAAATGGCCGGGCTCATGATCCGCGGACTGGCGGTCGCGGAAATCGAGCTAGCCGACTGGAGCAGAGTGCTAAAGCACGAACTGCTGCGCGGATTGGCGCTGGGGCTCGTGCTGGCAACGATAGGGTTTGGCGCGGCGTATCTGATAGCCCCGCTGGCCGACACGGGCGAATCATCTATCGACATACCACACATCGCACTGGCGGTTTCGCTGGCGATCACGCTTGCGGTGACAATGGCCAACATAATCGGCTCGATGCTCCCATTCGCGTTCAAACGGGTCGGTATGGATCCCGCGGTGACTTCAGGCCCATTCATCGCGTCGATAATGGACGTCTCGGCGATACTCGTCTATTTCTCGATCGCCACAGCCGTTCTCCACATCGCGGTATAGTTGAATTGGACGCGAGGAATATTGTTGACAATGTATTACATTTGTGACACAATGGCCTCATGAACAAAACAGCCATAATACACGCTCGAGTAGAACCCGCCACGAAGAAGAAGGCTGAAAGTGTGCTGAAGAAACTGGGGATGAGCCCCACGGAGGCAATCCGCCTGTTTTACAGACAGATTTGCCTCAGAGGCGGCCTTCCGTTTCCTGTCCTTATCCCGAATGAACTCACAAAGAAAACCCTGGACAAAGGCGCCAAGGGTGAAGATGTCGAAACGTTTGACACCCTTGATGAGATGTTCGAGAGTTGGGATAAATGAAAAAGGTAAAAGAGGTTTCCCAATCGACTCAGTTCGCCAGGGATCTTAAGCGGATGAGAAAAAGGGGTAAGGACATTGATAAGCTCAAGGTCATTGTCAAAATTCTGGCCCAGGGAGAACCCCTTGACGCCAGGCATCGCGACCACCCTCTGGCCGGTTCATGGAAGAACTCCAGAGATTGTCATGTCGAACCGGACTGGGTGTTGATTTACACCGCCGACCAACATTCCCTGCGTCTTGAACGCACTGGTTCTCATAGCGACCTCTTCAAGAAGTAAAAAGCGTTCCCGCGCCGCGAGCCGGCGTAAAACCAAATCCAATAGTGCATTTGGCGGATTGTTGCGGTAACCTTACCGATGTGGCGTTTTAGCAGATGCGACCGGCGCACCGGTTGGCGGGCAAAACCGCGGGAGACACCCTATGACTGACGAACAAACCGAACCGGACGACAATATCCCAATGGCGTCCAAGGTGCCCGGGCAAACGGGAACCGTCGAGTCGCGAATTATCGATAATCTCAAGACCGCCAAAGCCAAGATGCTCACCGAACTGCACAAAGTGATCATCGGGCAGGATGCGGTTATCGAACTGCTGATGCAGGCGTTGATCAGCCGCGGGCACTGCCTGCTCGTCGGCGTACCGGGGTTGGCTAAAACACTGATGATCTCCACGCTGGCACGGGTGCTCAAGCTCAACTTCAACCGCATCCAGTTCACCCCCGACCTCATGCCGTCGGACATTACCGGAACCGACATAATCGAGGAAGACCACACCACCGGTAAGCGGGTTTTCACCTTCGTCAAGGGACCGCTGTTCGCCAATATAATCCTCGCCGACGAGATCAACCGCACTCCGCCGAAAACCCAGGCCGCACTGCTCCAGGCCATGCAGGAATACCACGTCACCGCGGGCAGGGAAACTTACGAACTGGAGCTTCCGTTCTTCGTACTGGCCACACAGAACCCCATCGAGCAGGAAGGGACCTACCCCCTGCCCGAGGCCCAGTTGGACAGGTTCATGTTCATGGTCAACGTTGACTATCCCAGCCGCAACGAAGAGCGGGCGATCGTCAAGTCCACGACAATGGAACTCACCGCCGAGCCCGAACCGATACTCAGCGGCGCGGATATCATCGCCCTGCAAAAGATCATCCGGCGGATACCCGTAAGCCAGCACGTGGTGGACTACGCGGTTAACCTCACGCGAGCCACCCGCCCGGTCGACGGAACCGCCCCGGACTTCGTGCGACAGTATCTCTCATGGGGCGCCGGTCCACGAGCGGCGCAGTACCTCGTGCTGGGCGCCAAAAGCCGTGCACTGCTCCACGGGCGGTTCAACGTCTCGTGTGAAGACATCCGCGGTATCGCAAAGTCGGTCATGAGGCACCGTATCTTCACGAACTTCAATGCCGACGCGGAAGGCATCTCGCCGGACAGAATCATCGAAATGCTGCTCGAAGCCGTAAAAGAACCTCAATCCGGCGAGTACAAACACACATCAGAACCGGCGGAAACTCCCTGAAAATGAAATCCCAAAAGCTAAATCTCCTCACTCCAGGCAAGATCGCCGTTCGGCGGATGGTGTTGCTCTGTACCGTAATGGCGTGCCTGGCCGGTAAAGCGCCGGCGGCGGACGCGACAAAAACCGCATACGACTATCTCGCCGGTATGCTGGTCGACAAGAAAAACTCCGCCATGGTGATCAGCGCACTCCACGCCGCCGACGACCAGGAACTGGCGCCGCTGTTTGTCGCGTTGTCGCAAAGCAACGACAAGAAGAAACGCCTTATGGCTACCGCGGCTTTGGGGAAGCTCGGAGGGACAGAGGCAATTGCGGCACTCAAGCTGCAACTCGCCGGGGACAGTGCAATGGCCGTCCGCGCCTCAGCACTGGTCCACCTGCTGAACATCAAAGCCGCCGACGCGAGCGTCCTGTCGTCCGCAACGAAGATAAAAGACGAGAACATCCAGTGCATAGCCGCCCGCTCCCTGTCCGGTAAGAGCAAAGAGAAGGAACATCGCGACCTTGCCAGATCGACCCTCAAGAAACTCACCGGATCCAGTGAGACCTTGACGGCGGCTATGGCGAGCGTGGGATTGCTGTCGATGGGAGATTCTGCGAAGTTGCCCGGTCTGAAGAAGCTGGTTTCCGATCCGGATACCGAGGTGGCGGTCGTGCGCCTGATAATGCTTCAGATTGCCGACGAAAAAGTCCTCGCGGGCGAACCGCTCGCCCGAATCGTCGTGGACTCGCCCAAACGCCCGGTGCAGGTTCGCATCATGGCCTGCCGCGCATTGGCGGCGGCTTCTCCGAAGTCCGCGCCCGTGATCTTCGCGTCGATGCGCAAATCAAAGTCGACGGTATACAGAGTGCGCACGCTGGGGATCCTCGCAAAACTGCCTGACGCCCAGCCATATATGACCGCCATCGCCAAGAGTTCTCTGTCCGTCGGGCCCCTGGCGGGTTTCGAACTGGCAAGGGCAAAGCCCGGACCGGCGTCGTCGATAGCGGTCGACAAGGCCCTGGCGGTCAGGCATCCGATCGTGGTGAATTACATCCTTCAGCAAGCCAAGAAGGACGTCGACAAGCTGGGCGCCAAAGCCGGTTTCTACGTCGCCCCGCTGCTGAAGTACATCGCCTCGGTGGAGCCCGACACGGACACCATGGCCCACGAGCACCTCCTTGCCGCACAGGCAACGACGCTGCTCATGGATCTCGGAACGCCCGAGGCGATCGGGGGTATCGCCAGAATCCTCGACGGGCGGTACAGCGCCATAACCCGGTCGGTCGCCGCGGGGCTTCTGCTGACCACGAACAAGAGTGTCTGCCCGATAGCACGCAAACTACTGAAGAACCAGTATCCGGAAATTGCCACCTACGGCGCCCTGACGCTCGGACATTTCGCCGATCCGGCTGCGGCTGAACATTTCAACAGGATAATAACCCGCGAATCCGGACATTCTGTCGCGGAAATAACGCTGGCAAGCTGGTATCTTCTGAAGATAAAGAAGCAGAGTACCGCAGCCGCCAGACAACTGGCCAAGTTGGTAAAGTAGAACCGCGCGGTCTATGCGCGGCTGAGGTATTCGTTTGTGCGAATATCCACTTTCACCACGGTCCCGTTTTCGACGAACGGGGGCACTTTGATTTTCGCGCCGCCTTCGAGGACCGCGTCTTTGTTCTGGTTGGTCGCGGTGGCGCCTTTGACCTGCGGGGTGGTGTCTACGACCTTGAGTTCGACCGTGTTGGGCAGTTCCGCCGACGTCGCCCTGCCCTCGATAAACGTGACCTCGATCTCCATGTCAGGCTGGAGGTAGACGGATTTGTCGCCTATGAGATCGAGCGGGATTTCAATCTGCTCGTAGTCGGCGTCCATGAGTACATGGCTGTTCGGGTCGGAGTACAGGTACGTCATCTGTTTGCGATCGAAGAATATCTCTTCGAGGCGCTCGTTGGGATTGAATCGCTGTTCGATCATGCGCCCGGTCTTGACGTCCTTGAGTTTGGCTTGCATGCAGGAGGGGCCCTTGCCCTTGACAACGTGACTCACTTCAAAGACCACCCACATCGAATTCTTGAACTTCACGCCGAGTCCGCGGCGAAGGTCGATTGCTCTTACTGACATTTCTGTGTATCTCCAGATAGCGAGGTTCGTATGAAATCAGTCTGAAGATTCTAGCACAAGAAGACCAAACCGACAAGCCTACTTGCCGACGCAGAACCGCTGGAAAATCCTGCCGAGGATGTCTTCGGTCACCACTTGCCCGCTGATTTGCCCGAGTTGGGACAGAGCCTCCCGCAATTCGACCGCCGCCAGTTCGGCTACGTCGGACACCTCGGAGGCGGGGGCGATCAGTTCGCCCGCCCGCCCCACCGCCGCGGCGCAAGCCTCCAAAGCTCGCTTCTGGCGGACGTGGAGGCCCATGGCCTGCCCGCCACGATGGGCCCCGAGGTCCATCAGTTCGCCCAGACGGACCTTCATCGCGTCCAGTCCGATATCCTCGACGGCGCTTACCGCCCGGGGAGGCGTCCGGGCCAGTTCGCCCAATGCCCCGAGCGCGGCGATCTCGCCGGCGCCGACCAGGTCACACTTGTTGGCCAGCAGCAGCAGCGGCGCACGCGGGTTGGCTGCGCGGGCCTCGCCGAGCAGTTCGATCTCCGCGTCGCCGCGGGCGGACGACGCGTCTACCACAAACAGTATCACCTCCGCACGGGCCATCGCACGCCTGGCAACTGAATCGGCCGCCGCCGCCGGCGAGGCGTCCGGTCCTGGCACATCGAAGCCGGCAAGGTCCTGCAGCAGGACAACCGCCCCGCCGCCAAGATCCATCGAAGCACTGAGCACGTCGCGCGTGGTTCCCGCCAGCGCCGAGACGATCGCACGATCGGCCCCGGTAAGGGCGTTCAGCAGCGAACTCTTGCCCACGTTGGGCAGCCCGACAAGCACAACGTGGGCGCAGCGGGCGTTTTCGGGCATGTCGCCTGCCTGGCGGGCGACCGCGCGCAGATCCGCGGCGATAGCGCCCAGACGCCGGGCGAGTTCATCGGGGCGGTCGAATTCAATGTGCTCGTCGGCAAGATCTATCGAAGCCTCGATCCCCGCCAGGGCGTCGGTTATGCGGGCGCCGGTTTCTTCGCAGAGCCCCCTGACCCGTCCGCCGAGGGCATCCATAGCCGACCGCAATTGAGCGTCGCTGTCGGCATCGATCATGTCGGCGACGGCGGTGGCCTGCGACAGATCGATACGTCCGGAGAAAAACGCCCGGGCCGTAAACTCACCCGGAAGGCTCTGCCTGGCGCCGGCATCGATGAGCGCGTCGACCACCAGCGAAACCGCGTCCGGCGAGCCGGGGACGTGCAGTTCGGCGAGGTCCTGGCGGGTATAGCTTCGCGGATTTCGGAAGACGTAAGCCCGCGCGGGCAGTTCGATGTCACCCGGAGGTATCCTCACGCGTCCGTCGAGACCGCGAAATCCACCCGTATCGACCAGCCTTCCGCCGCCCGATGCAAAAACACGATCGCCAAGTTCCAGGGCGTCCGGACCGCTGAGACGCACAATTGCCCGTCGCGCGGCGCCGGCGGGTGTCGAGATCGCTACGATTGTATCTGTCGTGTTGAACATACCTTGAGTCTGACTTTCGCGATTGGTATCCGGTGTCCCGCCGAGATCGTGCAATTCTCGCGGACAGGATTTCCAGAAGTTTCTTGCTATTGTCTCGGCGATGCGGATAATTGAGCGTTCGTATACATTTTACCAACCAAAAAGGTCTATTGCATGGGTACGCTGTTGGAGTCACTGCGCAAGCTTCAGAAGATAGAGCAGGACATCGCTCACGTCCGAAGCAGAATACGAGTACGAAACAACGCCGTCAACGTTCAAAAACGTAAGATAGAGCAAGTTGAACAAGATCACGCCTCCCTCTGTACCCAGTCCCTCGATAGGCGGAAACTCGCCGATTCGCTCGAACTCGATCTGAAACAGAGGGACGAGAAGGTCGTATCCTTCCGCGCCGGGCTCAACGCCGCCCGGAGCAACAAGGAATACGCCGCCATTCTCACCGAGATCAACACCCTGAAGGCCGATAGCGCCAAGATCGAGGACCGCGCCCTGAGCGTAATACAGGAAGTCGAAACGCTCAAGACACAGGCCGACGAACTCGCCGAGCAAATCGCAAGCGATAAAAACCGCCTTACCGAGATCACCGCCCAGAGCGATAAGGAACTGGCCAAACTCAACGGGATGCTCGATGAACTCCTCAAGGCTCGCGCCGGAGCGACGGAGGGCATTCCCGCGACGACCGTGGCTACATTCGATCGGATTTCATCCAACTACGAAGGCGAGGCGATGGCGCTGGTCGAAGTCCACGGGCGAAAACCGCCCCACACCTACGTCTGCGGCGGATGCTTCATGAGCCTGAATTCCGAACACGCCAACGCCCTGAGTCTCCGCGATGAAATCCGCACATGCGATAACTGCGGACGAATCCTCTACATCGACCCGAACGCACAGTAACCCGGAGACCTCATGAGCCGTAATTCGCTGCACGTGGTAATTCACATTGACGGTGGGTCCAGAGGCAATCCCGGGCCCGCCGGCGCCGGTGTCGCCATCCGAGATAAAACCGACAACTCCATACTATACAAGGGCGGTGTTTTCCTGGGAAAGGCCACGAATAACGTCGCCGAATACTCCGGACTGCTGGCCGGACTTACCGCCGCCCAAGAACTCAACGCCGCCCGCGTCGAGCTCTACAGCGATTCACAACTGCTCGTCAGGCAGATGATCGGAGAGTATCGCGTCAAAAATGCCGGACTCAAACCGCTCCACCGACGCGCCACCGATCTGGCTGACAGCTTTGACGAGTGTACGTTCCACCACATCCCGCGGGAAGAAAACACCGCCGCGGACAAACTGGCCAACCTGGCCATGGACGCAAAAACGAATATCCTGGACGCCGCGGATCAGTGATCAGTAATCAGTTGTCAGTAATCAGTAACGACCTTAAAACCAGAGAAACGAATCAGTAGCCAATGATCAGTAATCAGTTGTCAGTAACCAGTGGTCAGTAACGACGTTTAGCGGCAGGACTCACGCGTCCGCCTATTCGCGACGAAGTCGCGACCGCCTTTCGCCGTTGCCGTTTACTGATCACTGATCACTGATTACTGGCCGTCCCGCGAGTTCCAATTGCCGAGATTCAGTGAACAGTTCGTCCAGCAAGTCCTTGACTCGGTCGACATAGTCGAACTGGTCGGGCAGTACGTCGCACTAACTCGCCGCGGGCGGGAGCACGTGGGGTTATGCCCGTTCCACGACGACAAGAAACCGTCCCTGAACGTCTCGCCGTCCAAGCAGATCTTCAAATGCTTCTCCTGCGGCGCCGGCGGCGATGCGCTGAAGTTCCTGACCCTCTACGAAAAATACAGCTTCCCCGAAGCGGTGCGTGCGCTGGCGGATCGATCGAGCATCACCCTGCCGCAGGAAAGTCAGTACTCCCCTCAGGACGAGCCGGAAACCGGTATGTCAAAGCGGGACCTGCTGAAAGTCACCGCGTTCGCCGCAGAGTTCTTCCATGCCCAACTGCACACGCCCGCCGGAGCCGCCACCCTCAAATACGCACGCGACCGCGGTTTCAGCGATGAATCGATCGAGCGGTTCACCCTGGGCTACGCGCCGGACTCATGGGACGCGCTCCTGCTAGCCGCCCGGAGCAAGGGATTCTCCACCGCCCAGTTGCTTAACGCCGGTCTGGTCGCACAGAAGGAAGGCGCCGACCGCTGTTACGACCGCTTCCGCCATCGCCTGATATTCCCGATCTACGACCTTACCGGAAGCGTGATAGCCTTTGGCGGGCGGGCCCTGCGCGCCGATGAGCGGGCGAAGTACTTAAACAGCCCCGAATCGATCCTGTTCGACAAGTCTTCGCAACTGTACGCGATGAATTGGGCGAGGGAGAGGATTGTCTCGAGCGGGACCGCCATCGTCGTCGAAGGATACCTCGACGCATTAATACCAATCCAGGCCGGCGTGAGCAACGTCGTCGCTTCGCTGGGAACCGCCCTTACCGAGCGCCACGTCCGCCTGCTGGGGCGCTACGCCCGGGAAGTTGTGCTGGTGTTCGACGCCGACCAGGCCGGCGCCACGGCCGCTGAGCGGGCGATGGAAGTTTTCCTCGCCCAGCAACTCGGTATCCGCGTGGCGACCGTACCGGCGGGCAAGGACCCCTGCGACTACTGCCTGGCCGAGGGGCCTGAAGCATTCGAGAAGTTGGTCGCCGAAGCACCCGACGCCATGCAATACGCATGGGACCTCCGCCTGAACGAATATCGCGCCGCGGGCGGAAACCCCGCCGACCGCAACAAGGTCGCCCAGGAGTTCTTGCGTCTGATCGCAACATCCGCCGCCTACGGGGCGATCGACGACATGCGCCGCGGGCAGTTGGCTCAGCATATCGGACACATACTCAACATACCGCCCACCGAGCTTCAGCGCCAGATGCAGCGCCTGTCGCGACAGACCCGCACCGCCGCACCTGCAACATCGAGACCCTCCGCGGCGCTGAATACCGAAATGATAACCCGCGACCCGGAGCGCATGGTTCTCGAGGTGCTGCTGAACGATGGCGAACTGTTCCACACCGTCAGCGAGAAGCTCCAACCCGCCGACTTTACCGGTCCTGAACTCCGCCTGATCGCCGAGAAGATCTGGGCCCTGGGCCACGACGACCGCCTGACCCTGCAGGCGGTCATGAGCGATTCGGCGATGCACCTCCAGGCCGATCTGCTGTCCGATATGGCGATGGCCGGGCAAAAACACGCCCACGGCGAACAGGCGCTGGCAGCGGCTATGGAATCGCTGCTCCAGCGACACAGCAATCGCAATATCCAGAAGGTACGCAGCGGAGACCTCGACGACGAGGCGCTCAGACAATTGACGAACCATCACAAAGAAGCCGATCCCAGACGCCTGCCGAACATTAACTGATATGGGGTCAGAGCGCCTTTCACTCAAACGGAGACGGAAGGATGAACGCCGCCAAGCCATCGCCCTTGATTCTGCGCGGCGCGGGCTTATCATACTGAAATGGCAAACAAGACCAAGGGTATCATACTGGCCGGCGGCAGCGGGACGCGGTTGTTCCCACTGACGCGGGCGGTCTCCAAGCAGTTGCTCGGCGTGTACGACAAGCCGATGATCTACTATCCCCTCAGCGTGCTGATGCTCGCGGGGATCAGGGAAATCCTGATAATCTCCACGCCGCACGATCTGCCCGCATTCGAGCGACTGCTCGGCGACGGGGCGAACCTCGGTATGAAATTCACCTACGAACCGCAGCCGAACCCCGAGGGCCTGGCGCAGGCGTTTGTGATCGGGGCGGATTTCGTCGGTGACGATCCGGTAGCACTGATACTCGGCGACAATATCTTCTACGGGCAGGGGCTCACCCAAGCCGTTCGGGCAGCGGCTGCCGGCGACGACGGAGCAACGGTATTCGGATATCGGGTGCGCGACCCGCAGCGATACGGCGTTGTCGAGTTCGACGAAAACGGACGGGCGATCAGCATCGAAGAAAAGCCCGAAAAACCCAAGAGCCATTACGCCGTCGTCGGGCTGTATTTCTACGGGCCCGACGTTGTCGATCACGCCGCGGCGCTCCAGCCCAGTGCCCGCGGTGAGCTGGAAATAACGGACCTGAATCGAATCTACCTCGAGCAGGGACAGCTTAACGTCCAGCGCCTGGGCAGGGGTATCGCGTGGCTTGACACGGGCACTACCCAGAGCATGCTGGATGCGAGCAATTTCGTCCAGGCCATCGAGGATCGACAGGGCCTGAAGATCGCCTGCATCGAAGAAATCGCCTGGCAGCAGGGCTGGATAACACCCGACCAGGTCCGCCTCGAAGCCGACGCGATGAAAAACAGCGCGTACGGAGATTACCTCCTCGACCGCCTCAGGCAAGAGGGATGCGGGTAAGTGAAGCGAATCGAAACCAACCTGCCCGGCGTGTGCATAATCGAGCCGGACGTCCACGGAGACGATCGCGGATTCTTCATGGAATCGTACAATGCGCGGGACTTCGAGGAACTCGGTATCAACTGCATGTTCGTCCAGGACAACCACTCGCGATCGCAACGGGGTGTCATTCGAGGGCTGCATTATCAGCTAGCCCAACCGCAAGCCAAACTCGTCCGGGTAATGTTCGGCGAAGTTTATGATGTCGCGGTCGACGTCCGACGCGGAAGCGAAACGTTCGGGCAGTGGGCGGCGGTCACGCTCTCGGCGGAGAACAAACAGATGCTCTTCGTGCCCGAGGGCTTCGCGCACGGGTTCTGCGTGATAAGCGAATTTGCGGAGTTTGCCTACAAGTGTTCGGACTTCTACGCACCGGCCGCCGAACGCGGGATAATCTGGAACGATCCCGAACTGGCAATCGGCTGGCCGCTCGGCGACGCTGCGCCGATCCTCTCGCCCAAGGACGCCGCATACGGTCTGCTGTCGGCAATGAGCGAAAGCGATCTGCCTGTCTGCCAAAAGGGAGCGGGCCAATGAAAATCATGATCACCGGCGCTCGCGGAATGCTGGGCAGGACGCTCACCCGGCGGTTAAAAGGGCACGAGCTGCTGGCGGTGGATATGGACAATTTCGATATCACCGACGCCACCGCCACCGCCCAAGCCGTCTCGCAGTTCAGCCCGGAGGTGGTCATCCATTGCGCGGCGGTCACAAACGTCGACGACTGTCAGACCAACGAGAACGCGGCATGGGAAGTGAACGTCAACGGAACAGCCAACATCGCCGAGGCCTGCGCCGAGTCAGGCGCCAGGCTGATTGCGTTATCCACCGACTACGTCTTTTCCGGCGATTCGGACCGCCCCTACAACGAGCACGACACGACCGGACCGCATACCGTCTACGGGATGACCAAGATGCTCGGCGAGATGGCCGCCGCGAAGTACTGCGAAAACAGCATGGTGGTGCGGATAGCCTGGTTGTACGGACCCGGCGGACCGAGCTTCGTCCACACGATGCTCCGCCTGGCCGCGGAAGGAATCACGCCGTTGAGAGTAGTTGACGATCAGATCGGTAATCCGACGTCAACCGACGCGGTGGTCGAGCATCTCAAGCTGCTGCTCGAACATCCGGATATCACCGGTCCGGTGCATCTGACCTGCGAAGGGCACGCCACATGGTGCGAATTCGCCGCCGAGATATTCCGTCTGGCCGGACGGGACTGCATTCCCGTTCCATGCTCGACCGACGAATTTCCGAGGCCGGCGCCCAGACCGGCAAACTCGCAACTCGATAACCTCGTGCTCATCAAACACAACCTGCCCCCCATGCCCCACTGGCGACAAGCCCTGGAGGCATTTTTCCGGGAGAATCCAGATGGCTGACACGTCCGATATCCACAAGCCTTCAGTTGTCCTGGTGACCGGCGGCGCGGGCTTCATCGGATGCAACTTCGTCAGGCACCTGCTGACAAGCGATGAATCGCTGCGCGTGATAAACTACGACGCCCTCACCTACGCCGGCAGCGAGGCGAACCTCGCGGGCCTGCAAACCGCACACGGGGCACGCTACAGATTCGTCCACGCCGACATCCGCGACGAAAACGCGGTGGCGGATCTCTTCACGAGCGAGCAGATCGACACCGTAGTCCACCTCGCCGCCGAAAGCCACGTCGACCGATCCATAAACGCGCCCGGAGAATTCCTCAGCACCAACATTACCGGTACGTACGTACTGCTGCAAGCCGCCCGGTCGGCATGGGGAGACCGCACCGATGTGCGTTTCCACCACGTCAGCACCGACGAAGTCTACGGCTCGCTCGGCGACGACGGGCTGTTCCTCGAGACCACCCCCTACGACCCGTCCAGCCCGTACAGCGCGTCGAAGGCGGCCTCGGACCACCTGGTGCGGGCATGGTATCGCACGTACGGACTGCCCGTTACGATCTCGAACTGCTCGAACAACTACGGGCCCTACCAGTTCCCCGAAAAGCTGCTCCCGCTGATGATCTGCAATGCAATGACGGGCAAAGAGCTGCCGATCTACGGTGACGGGAAGAACGTTCGCGACTGGTTGTTCGTGGGCGACCACTGCGGCGCGCTGGACACAATCGTCCGCCGCGGGCGGCCCGGGGCCACCTACAACGTAGGCGGGCACAACGAGTGGGCCAACATCGATATCGTCAACCTGCTGTGCGACCAGTTGCAGGAGATGTCCCCCCCCGCCGATGGCCATTACCGCGACCTGATAACGTTCGTAACCGACCGCCCCGGACACGACCGCAGATACGCCATCGACGCATCACTGATCGAAAGCGAACTCGGCTGGACGCCGCAGCACAAATTCGAGGGCGGACTGCGCGAGACCATCGAGTGGTACCTCGCCAACGGAGATTGGATCGAAGAGATCCGCCGCACAAAATACGCCGGACAACGCCTCGGCGTAATCGACAAGAACTAATCGCCGTATCCCTGGTTTCCACCAACGAAGGGCGACCCGCCGGAGAGCCCCTACGGGTTCCGTGCGATTAATGCATGTGGTCACCGTCGATTTGTACCCTGCAATAAACGATCCCAATGAACGCGCCGGGGGCCATCAACCGATGTAGGGGCGACCGGCGGGTCGCCCCTCGGGCCAGACAGGTCACCGTTCGCGACGTCTATGAACACAATACCGTAAATATGATTGGCGATGTCTTTTCATTTATAACGTCTCGTGTCATCGGCGCCGCAGGTCCCGACGCACGTCGGGATTGCACACGCTGGTTATGCGTTTTAACTATAATCTCCTGTAGAAGTCGATGAATTTTGTGTCTACAATTAGCTTCGTATGTTGTAGAGACTCAAGCGTAAGGAAGTCGACACCTTCTGACAACTTGTCAAATAAAGTCCTTATTCGCAATTGGCATATTCAGACTCGATCACGGCTATTTTATCCCTCCAGCGGCTTTGAGCAACTGCTTCACTTGGGAATGGTCCCACGCCACACGCAGCGGCGTTTTGCCGTCCTTGTCAGTGGCATTGACATTTGCCTTTGCCGCCAGCAGCACCTTAACAACTTCAGTACACCCCCTACTAGACGCCCTATGCAGCGGAGTGGCGCCGCTCTTGTTGACAGCATCGACATTTGCCTTTGCCGCCAGCAGCAGCTTAACAACATCAGTACGCCCCCACCTAGACGCCTTATGCAGCGGAGTGGCGCCATTCTTGTCAGCGGCATTGACGTTTGCCTTTGCCGCCAGCAGCACCTTGACAACATCA
>CAZSLS010000026.1:0-46895 GCA_964607575.1 uncultured Planctomycetaceae bacterium
ATCTTCGCGATGAAGCGAATAGAAGTCTCCGAGATGCTGGCGATGATGGCGTTTGCGAACTTGAAGGTGGACCTGGTCCAGATGGCGCCGCTGGCGCTTTATAACTTCATGTGTACCGACGGTCAGTTGGCCCCGGAGGGTGCAACCCTCCTGGCGGACGTGGGCACCGACAAGACCGACCTGGTTGTCGCCGATGGTCCGAGGATATGGACCCGGACGATTCAGATCGGCGGTAACAACTTTACTGAGGCGTTGGTGCGTGCCTTCAAACTGTCGTTCGGTAAGGCTGAAAGCCTCAAGCGCACCGCGGCGACCAGTAAGTACGCCAGGCAGGTGTTCCAGGCGATGCGTCCGGTTTTTGCGGATCTCGTTCAGGAGATCCAGCGATCGATCGGTTACTACACGTCGCTTCACCGAGAGTCCAGGTTCAAACGGGTTCTCGGTCTGGGCAACGGTTTTCGTCTTCCGGGGTTGCAGAAATTCCTCGAACAGAACCTCAATATACCCGTTGTCAAGATCGACAGTTTCAATGCTCCGGTCCTTGCGCCGTCTCTCAGCGAACCGCAGTTCACCGAGAACATCCTGTCGTTCGGCGTGGCCTACGGTCTGGCGATTCAGGGACTCAGCGATGCCAAGGTCGCCACTAACCTCTTGCCCGACGAAGTCGTACGCAAACGTCTGTGGGATCGCAAGAGATCCTGGTTCGCCGCCGCCGCCGCGGCGCTTCTGGTGGTTATGTGCTGCTGGTTGTACCGCGGTTTTGCAGACCGCTTACCGTATCCGGACCCGGTCTCGCCTGATTCGGATATCGGGCGCACCCTGGATACAGTCGAGAGGCTTGAGGAGTTGCAGGAAAAGTTCGGAAATATCGGCGAGGGCAAGAAGGAAATAGCACAGATGAGGGCGGTGATGGCGTCGTATGGCTATCGGAAATTCTGGCCGTCGATGCTTGCTGTGTTCTCCGAATCGATCGATTCGGTCGCCACAGACAATGCAAAATACGGGCAATGTGCCAGAGATCGCGCCGAGGTAACTTTGCTGGAGAAGAAACTGGCCAGGGGCTCGGTCCCCGGCAAGGCCCTCTCGGCGGTGGGCAAAAAGGACATAGAGAAGCGGTTGACTGACGCACAAGCGAGGATCGACAAATTCAATGATGTCGATCGGGTGTTGCGCAAGATCATCGTGATGGAGAACTTTACGGGCGAGTACTCTGGAGATGCGGTCACGCAGTTCCCCAAAGACGGAATTTCGAAACCCTCTCCCACGGGCCAGCGGCGGGGATTTGTCATCACCACGCAGTTCCGTACGACTGTCAAAGACAATACCTATATCCAGAGATTCATCAAGAAATGCCGCACCCTGGCTGAGAAGAAGTATCCCAACCTGTGGATCTACGGCGGATACATGACAGATAAGAGCGTACAGGGCCAGGGCGCCGCTGCCGCTGCCGCCCCGGGCGACCCTGCCCCCAAACCCGACGGCGAGGTCGAGGTCAAGGCCAAGGCCCGCGGACTGATAGATCCGATTACCGGTAAAGACAGCTCCGGCGATTTGCGAGTTGTGGTCCGATGGGTTGTGCTTGTCGAGAATGACGGTATCAAGTACCCCAACGTTTTAGATGACAAGCCGGACAAGAAAAAGCCACGGAGATAGCACCAATGCAATGGATTCGTGAAAACCTGTTCCTGGCCTGTCTGATAGGCGCCCTGGTCGCATGCGCTGGGGTGGTTTATACCGTCAGGTCGGGTCAGGACACCGATTTTGTCGATAAAGACATGTTCCCCCGGGTAGAACTGGCGGACAGGATCTACGATCTGGACGACAGCGAGCCGGTCAACAAGGACAGGATGGCGAAGGCCCAGAGGCGTCTTGACAGAATTCGCCGGCAGTTGAAAACAGTTGTCCGCGATGCTACCGAGTGGAACAGGAAAAACTACGGGGTACTGCAACTCAAGGCGACCGGTAGCGGAGCGGTCGAGACGATTCCGGCGTTTCCTTACAATTCGGCGGTTTATCAGACGAAGGATCTGACGTCGAAGTTTACCAATACATACCGCATCGTAATCTACGGCGCATTGGCCAAGCTCGATCTGACGTCCTGGCCGACCGGCGCTGAAATAGACGAGCTGAGCCTCAAGATCGAAAGTGACATACAGTCCAAGCGCAAGGCGGCTGTCAGGAGAGTGGAATACGCCCAGAGGAACTCGGGAACCGCGGCGCCAAAACCTCCCGCCGGCGCCGACAAACCGAAAGAAGAAGTCAAGAAGCCCAAGGGGATCAGCCAGGAAGACTGGGACCTTAGCAGGTACACCGACGCTGACGTGCGAAAGATGGCCCGCCGGAATGCAACCGAAGAGTTGATGATCCAGAAAGCCAACGCGGGAATCATGTACGTCTCGCCCAAGACGCTGGCGATGGTCAGTGATCTCAAACTGCCCGGCGCCGATGTCGGTCCGGAAGAACTGGATGTCGTTTTTCCCAAAGAGGTCTGGCAGTCGTCGGACGCTCCGCCAACCATGCTGTGGGAAGCACAGTTGAACCTTTGGGTAACCCAGGACATTCTGGGGGCGATCGACGCGACCAATCAGCGGTCGTTGCGTACCGCCGGTAGTGTCCGCAAGGCTACTGTTCCCAACGCGGCGATCAAACTACTCAGCGGAATTGACATCGCAGAGCAGTACATGATGCGACGGGGCAAGGATAGCGCGGGAAAAACTAACGCCAATATTACCAGTCGAGTCACCACGAAAGAATACGAGATTATCGAATACGAGTTACTGGTGGTTATGAAGACCGCGTATCTACCGGTCCTCATGCGGAATCTGATGATGCGTGGAGACCACACGATTACAGCCGTATCGGTCGAGCAGTTACTCACCGGACCGGACGGTATGCGATATTACGGTACTGATCCGGTGGCCAATGTGAGGCTGGTCGGCGAGGTACTGTTCCGATCCGATTGGACTCGAAAAATCATGCCCCTTGAAACGCTCCGGGGTCGTCTTGGCGGTGTACTCCGACCCGAGGACGAAAAACGCCTGCAGGATAAAGATAAGTAACGTCACCGCCAATGCTGAAGCAAAACCCGAGGAGGCCCGTAGATGGCCAGAACCGATGAAATAAAGTTTATCGATCAGCACTTGGAAAAGGTCGTGCTTGGCGTCTGTGTCCTGATCCTGGCATATGGTGTCTTTCAGTGGGTCTTGTCTGCGCCGCCGAGGCCCGAGGTCCCCGAAGTTGACGGGGAAGTTGTCTCCGCTACTGAAGTAGACGCCGAAATGCGTAGTTGGGCCGAACGGGTTGAAGGACGCAAGCCCTCGGGTGGACCCCTCCCGCCGGTGTACGACTATACCCGAGAAATAGAAAAACATCGCAAGCCGACCGGAATCGCCTCGATCGATAACTGGGGCGATCACCGACAGGTCATGGTTCCGCCCAAGCGAGTCAAACCGCCCGAGGGTATTCCACTAAAGAGGATAACCGATATCCTCGATGCGTTCGCTCCGAAGTTCACGGAGATAAAAGGAGCCCGCGAACTGGTCGACGAGCGAGGCGGAATCGACAAGCTGGTGTTCCGCGGACAGGCCGAATTCCCGCTCGGGGCGCTGCTTAAAGCCTGGAACAAGGTGTTCCGCGGTTCGGCGATGGACGAAGTTCTCGCTACCGCTGTCGCGGTGGAAATCGAAAAACGGGAAGTCCTGAGCGATGGCACGTTCGGACCGGTGACCCGGGTCGCCCGTGTGCAGATACCAATCAAAGCAGGAGAAACGGCGGTCCCGGCCCCGGATGTAGTAATACCTCAATACACAGGCGAAAACGCTGATGCAGTACGCAAGGCGATCCTGGAGTTCTCACAGAAAACCCAGGCACGCATCCTACGCCCTGATTACTGGAACGTCTGGGCCCAGGTACAGGGGGTGTGGAGGTGGGCCAAGCCATGGATTAAAGCGGAAGAGAAACCCGCTCCCGTCGCCCCCGCCGGCGCCGCTCCCGCCGCCGGTGCAGGTGCCGCTCCCGCTGTCGCTGTCGGAAATATCGATGACGGAACAACCGAGTTATGGTTCCACGATACCGACGTGGTCGTTCAGAGGGAGTACAGTTATAGGATGCGGATTGTGTTCGTCAGCCCTCTGTACACTTACGATAACGTGGTCTACAAGGGCTCGCCGAAAGACGCCCTGGTAAAAGCGATTAACAGCAAGTGGAGCGAATGGGTCCAGGCTGAGGCGATACCGCGGACAACGCAGTATTTCGTTACCAGCGTCCAGGGTATGGCCGGCATGGGCGGTAAGCAGAGATTATACTGCACCGTCTTTACGCGGAGCCTCGGGCAGGTAGTGTCCCATAGGTTCGCCGTTTCGCCCGGACACATAATCGGTGGTAAGCAGGACAAACAGATCAGGAATCCGTCTACCGGGAAATCCGAACTGAGATCCGTTGATTTTTCAACCAATGCCACCGCCATCTACATTGATTTCAGCAAGAAGATAACCCGGTTGGGACGACCGGACGAAACCCGGGAGTTGACCTGTCTGGAGCGCGGTAAACTTGTGTCTCACATACAGGTTAAACACATACCCGCCGCAGATGCACGAGCCAAAGCCTTCAAGATGCTGCAGGCATTGGTTGGTGGTCGGGCCCCCTAGCGGGCGTCCGCTGGAATTGATTTGGTAATTCGCTTTTTTTGGACTTGCATTGATGGAAAGAAGTACCTATCCTCTCGGACTAGTAGTATGGATACTGCAGATGTATTCGAGACGATGTAACAATGCCGAGCGACGTGTGTTGGACCGGAACATAAAATGTTCACGCGGTGCATGGATCGCACCGTATGGGTCCTCCCACTGGGCAACCTCCCAAGGAGTACCCAATCGGTGGACCCGACGGATGTTTCATAGGATGTATTTGAAAGGAGCCTTGCAGTGGTCTTTCTCCACAGGTTTACATGCATCACCGTATTAGTGGCCTTGCTGGCTGGGTTGACAACGTCGACTCTTGCCCAGGAAGCTGATGCCGATCAGGCCAAGACTCTGCTAAAGCAGGGTGTCGCTCAATTCGAGGCACACAACTACCAGCAGGCCAAAGCGGTTCTGCTCAAAGCCGCCGAATTGAAGGCGCTGGCCGGAGACGAGAAGAAAACGCTGGATGGCTATCTCGTCCGCGTCGACCCCGCCATCAGAAAGCAGCGCGCTGCCATGGAGGCTTATCGTGCCGGAGAGCAGGCGCTCAAAGCCGGTAACCTCAGCGAAGCCAAAACACAATTCACTACTGCGGCGTCCAGCCCGTTCCTCCGGCAGGCGGAAATCAAAGACGCCAAGGCAGAACTCGCCGTAGTCGATTTCAAAATAAAGGCCGCAGCCGATGCAGCCGCCAAACCCGCAGTCAAGCCTGTTGTCAAGCCTGCGGTCAAGCCTGTCGTCAAACCTGTCGTTAAGCCTGTCGTCAAGCCTGTCGTCAAGCCCGCGGTCAAGCCCGCGGTCAAGCCTGCGATTAAGCCTGCGGTCAAGCCTGCGGTTAAGCCTGCGGTCAAGCCTGCGGTTAAGCCTGCGGTTAAGCCCGCGGCCAAGCCCAACCTGCTTGCCAATGCCGCTGCGAGAAGGAAGAAAATGGCGGTCGAGCATCTGGCAAACGGCAAGAAGATGCTGGATAGCGGCAGGGCGGCCGACGCCGTCGGTGAACTGCAGACTGCCTTACAGTTGGATCCCACTCAGGCCGAAGCCAAGAAGCTTCTGGCGCTGGCCAGAAAACTCTCAGCTTCGTCAGGTGGTGGCGGGGTACTCAGCAGACTTGTCCAGCGGCACAATGTCATGCGTGGCGAAGCCACCATGGAGTACGAACGGGCCATGCAGCAGTCCAAGGAACTGATGGCCAGTGCCGGTAGCGAAGCCAATTTTGCAGCGGCCACTGAGGCCGCCAAGGCCGCCGGTAACGTAGTGGAGACCTCAAAGAGCCTCTTCGGCAGCGACAAGTACCGTCAGATGAAGGCGGCTGTTTCGCGGCAGATTGAGTGGATTGGAAATAACCGCAAGAAGTGGGTCCTGGCTAAGGCGGTGACGGAACGCGAGACGATCCGGCAGGCCCAGTGGGAATTGATCAGGGCGAACGAGGCCAAACGCAAGAGGCGAATCGGCGATCTGGTCGCCCGGGCGAGATCTCTATCTTCCGGACGCAAGTTCGCCGCCGCCCTCGAGGAACTCAAGCAGATTCGCATTTTGGATCCCCAGAACCGCTGGGCCAACGAACACATGGAGTTGCTGCAGAACTTCACCCAACTCGAAGAAGAGAAGGGGCTGATCAAGGATGTCATTCGGGAACAGAATCTGGCGCTGTTGGACGTCAGGCGATCGGAGATTCCCTGGCACCTGGTAGTCAGTTATCCCAAGGATTGGAAAGAGATCACCATCAGGCGCAAGCCTTTTGACGCCCGTTCACAGGCCGAGACGGAGATGGACCGCGTCGTGCGAAAGCAGCTTGATACGAGAGTCAACAAGCTGGACTTCGAGGACATGGAGCTTTCCCAGGTATTCCAGTTCCTCCGCGATGTGTCTGGCGCGAATATTCACGTTAAGTGGCGGGCCTTGGCGCTGGAGAGTATCGAACCGGCTACCACCGTAAACGTACACCTGACGAACGTGACTTTCAGGAAAGCGTTGGAAACCATACTCGAGGACGTGGCGACCGGTGGCGAACCGGGAGTTGGTGAAACGGGACTGGGTTACGTTATCGACGAGGGCGTGATAACCATTTCCACCAAGTCCGACCTCGGTAAGCAGACGGTTGTTCGCGTCTACGACATCCGCGACATGATCGTCCGCGTACCGATGTTTGAAGGCCCGAGGTTGGGCAGGTCAACCCGCGGTGCAGGCGATCAGACCAGCGATCAAACCGGCTTGTTCGATCCCGGCGCCGGCGGCGGCGATACCGGCGCGGGCCTGGAAGGCGATCTCAAATCACGCAGCGAGATCATCGGTGAGATCAAGACCCTTATTACGGATACCGTCGATCGTGATTCGTGGCGGGACGCCGGTGGCGAGGCCGGTGCGGTCAGCGAAATAGGCGGACAGCTTGTCATTACGCAGACCATCGAAAACCACGAGAGAATCGTCGAACTGATCGGCAAACTCCGCGAGGCCAGGGCACTGGAAGTTTCCATCGAAGCCAGGTTCATCACCGTATCGAGCGGCTTCCTCAACCGTGTGGGAATCGACTTGGACTTCTACTTCAACCTCGGTCCCAAATTCCTTCCGCCGACGACCCTGACCACGCCAACTACCGGTGGCGGGCGAAACATGGTGGGCGCCATCCAGAACGGTCAAACGGCCGTTACGATGGATCCCGCCCTGCCTGGATTCACCAATGCGATGGGTGCAGGCGGAACGGGCATCGCCAGTCAACTGCTGGGCGCAGGCGGAGCGGCGGCAACACCGGCGTTCAGCTTCGGCGGACAGTTCCTTGACGACGTGCAGGTGAGTTTCCTGATAGAAGCCACTCAGGCCCACGACCTGACACGTACCCTGACAGCGCCACGCATCACGCTGTTCAACGGTCAGAGAGCGTATATTTCGCTATCGACCGAGGAAAGCTATGTCAGCGGAACAGAATCGCAGGTCGGAGATAACTCCAACGCACAGGACGTCGAAACAGACACGGTTACCAGCGGTACGGTACTCGACGTCGAAGCCACCGTCTCGGCGGACAGGCGTTACGTGACGATGACTATCCGTCCGCAGGTTTCCACCACCGACCTGACCAACGTAATCAATGTCGAGCAGAATCCCCTCAACAACCCCAGAAACGTAACTCTCCCGATTATCGTGACCCAGGACCTGCAGACGACCGTGTCCGTTCCGGATGGCGGAACGCTGCTGCTGGGCGGGCAGAAGACCTCGACCACGATCGAACGCGAACTGGGCGTGCCTGTACTCTCGAAGGTTCCATTCCTCAGGAGGTTGTTTACGAACACAGGCGACGTTCGAGACGAGAGTACTCTGATGATCATGGTCAGGCCGAGTATTATTATCCAGAGCGAAAAGGAGTTGGAGATCAACCCCTAGCCGCTTCCGTATTCAGCAATACCTCGCGGGCTGTGCGTCTTCACGATGTGCGGCCCGCTTTGTTATCAGCGGGGCCTGGCGTGGGTCCGGCGGGTCCGGGCAGCGATAAATCCTTGCCACCGGCCTGGCTTGCGGAGAGAATCAGAGAGTCGACCTGCCGGGTTATATCCCCGGATATCTTGACCCCTACAGGAGCAACTGTAATGAGAACTTGTGCATCGATTGTCGTTCTGACCGCTTGTATTCTCGGTTGGGCTCTTGCGAGTGCTCCGGCGGAGTCCAAGGCTCCCGATAAACCGGTCAAGGCGCCCGCTACAATGCCCGCCCGGCGCATAAGCCCGATAGCACTGGACCTGAAGAAACGCACGGTCAGTTTTACCGCCGAGGTCTGCCAGCGTGAAGTGATGCTCGAGTTCATGATCTGCAGAACGGGAACCAAGGAACACGAGAGCATTCTCCGCAGCGATGTGCTCCCCTCGCACATTCACGGCGGACTGATGGCGATGGGGCTTACGCGAGGCAAGCCTGCACGCTGGTCTACCGGGCGGGACGGTGTCAGCCGGTTCGGCCCGCCGCAGGGCCCCGAACTCGACATCACACTCCAGTGGACCGACAAGGACGGTAAGAAGCACAAGAATACCGCCGGTGACTGGCTTAGGGGTGTTGGCAAGAAGAAATTGCCCGGACCGAAGACGTGGATATTCGTCGGTTCGGACATGCTGCCCGACAATACTTACGCCGCCGACATCAATGGCGAGATCGTTTCGGTGTCGAACTTTTCGTCATCCCTGATAGACGTGCCTTTCGAGTCCAGCAGCGAAGGTGGCGAAGGAAACGTGCAGGCTGAATATTCCGCCGACCCGAAAGTCGTCCCGCCGATCGGAACGAAAGTCACAGTCACGATCGCTCCCCGCGCCGGCGCAGAAAAATCTGCACATGCCAGGATCCTGCTCGAGATAGACCGCTTCGGGCGGATGAAGATCGACGGTATGCGGATCATGCGGGGCGACCTGCGAGCGTGGACCAGGAAATTTGTCGCCGTTCACAGCGATACGCTCGCGGTTATCCGAGCCGACGCGCACACGATCGTTCACGATATTGCCGAAGCACGCGAGGAACTCTCCTTCGCCGGAGTCACCGAGACCGAACAGCAGCATCTGACGCCCAAAGCCCCGATCCCGCCTCGCACCGCCGAGCAGGCCCAGGCCGAACTCAAACGATGGGCCAGAGACTTCGCACGCGCCGAGCACCTGCTCATGGACCCCGCCAAACACGCAGGGAGGGTCCTCAAAGAAATCGATAGGGAGTTGGCCCGCGCCGAGCGTATGAAAACTCTCTGGGAAGACTACGCCGCGGCGCTTCGCCAGGCACTGGCCAAGCACGAGGCCTCAAAGCAACCGGCCGACAAGAAGAATCGGCCTCGTCGAACCGATGGAAAATAGAACACGTGTCCTCGGATACAGACAGTTCGCCATGCCGCGACAGGCTCCTACCGGCGCTCCTGAAGCGTGACGGATGGCCTGTGTTGGGAATAGTAGTCGCAACTGTTGCGGTGCAACTCTGCGTTTTCCTCCTACCGCAGGCTTATGGCGTATCGGCCAGAATGGCCATAGCGGCCTCGCTGATAATCACCGGCGTGTGGGTCGCCCTGGCCTCGGCGATATTCGCCGCCGGGCCCCGCAGCACGATATCTGGTATACTGAGGGGCGGTAGCGTCGCCGACGCCTCGGCGGTACTGCTGGTGGTCTTGTGGTTGTCCGCACCGGAGGTGACTTTCCTTTCGGCGGTCAAACTGTACTGTATCTACGCGTCGGTCTCATTGTGTGCGATAGCGGCCGCCAGATGCGCTTCATCGCTGCGATTCCGGTATTTCGGCGCCGTTGTCGGCGCGACGCTGCTGACGATATTGCAGGGGGGGCTGTTCTGGCTGCCGGGATTGCTGGAATTCGTGCCGACAGCTCACAAATCCGCCGTCGCCGCAATAGGCCTGCGAGCTAATCCGTTGTACGGGGTGTTTTCGGCGGTAGCTGACAAGTTGGAGTTTGTGTGGCATTACGCGGAGGTCATGTACCGCATCACTCCTCTGGGCGAAGATATCGCCGTCCCTCCCGTGCAGTGGTACGAGCCGATGGTGGTCCACTTGGTAATTGCGGGTATTCTGTCGGCCACCTGGTTGCTGCGCACCCGACGGGCGTGAGGTCAGTCTTCCCGGGCCAGGTAATCGGTCAACAGTTCGGCGAAACGCCTGACGGCCTGCCCGCGATGGCTTATGCGGTTCTTCTCTTCCGGGGGCAACTGGGCGGCGGTACAACCGTGATCGGGAACGTAAAATAATGGATCGTACCCGAATCCGTTATCTCCGGCGCTGCCGCGGGCGATCAGGCCCTCGAACGTTCCGCTTGTCTCGATCAGTATTTCGCCCGGGCTCGCCAAAGCCAGACAGCACACAAACCGCGCGGTGCGCTGCGGGTCGGGGATGCTATCGAGCGCGGCCAGCAGTTTGGAATTGTTGGCGCGGTCAATCACGCTTCGGTCGGACCCCGGAGCCACGGTGTCGCTACTGTAGCGTGCGCTACGGACTCCAGGCGCTCCGTCCAGGGCGTCCACTTCGAGCCCCGAGTCATCGGCAAGACACCATCGCCCGGTCGCCCGGGAGTAGTAGAGGGCCTTGTCTCGAGCGTTCCGGGCGAAAGTCTCGCCCGTTTCGTCCGGCTCGGGAATGTCGGCGAGTTCATTCAGAGCGACGACGTCAACCGGAAGCCCCGCAAGCACCTGGGCTATTTCCCGGAGCTTGCCCGGATTACCGGTTGCCAGAACTATCTCCCTCTGGGGCATCGGGCTGTCCTTGGTCGTTATCGGAGCGGATTGGAGGCCGGAGACCTCTTTGGTATTGGAATGGGACGGCTGCTGACGATAACCTTGACCGTCTTGCCCGTCTTCCTGCTGCGCCTTTTTTCATATTCCGTATGATCGTTGACTACGAGAAAAAGTAGCGGTGGCGAGCGAGTAGCCATAATCTTGCGCATTTTCTCGCTCTTGATAACCTGCTTGGCTACGAACACGTCGGGTTTGGGGCTGGCCTGAGCCTCGACTACAACTGCATTCTCGGGGAACGTGCCTACCGTCACTTGCGACCGTCCGGACATGTGATGGTAGTACGCTTCGTAACCCTGCTTTCGCAGCCACTGGCAGTACTCCAACGTGTGTTTCTGGCGGTCGCGACCGACGAAGCCCTGGGACGGGTCGTCGACGTAAATGGCGACCAGGACCGTCCAGTGCCCCTCGGAAACGTTAAGCAGGTTGTACTGCGGCATCTCAACTTCCTTACCCGGTATCAGCACCACTTTGGGGAAAGGGAACGCCGTTCGAGTCACATTCGGTACGTGCCAGGTCCTAGCCGTTTTCAAGTCGCCTTCCGCCGAAGGTATCGATCTGTACTTGCCCCAATACAGTTCGCTGTGACTGTCCTTGTGAACGACATCGAGGCCTTTCCATCCGGCGAGTTCTTTGGTCTTGTCGCGGTAGAACTTTGACTGGCGGACATGGTTGGGGCCCGAGAACGTGTGGAGGAGAATCGTGTACTGCTTCTCGGCGAGCATATTCTTGCAGCCTGATACCGTGCCCGTCAGCACGGTCAAAGTCACCGCCAGAATGCTACAGGCCAGTATCCTGCGGCCGATCGTTTTCAATCTTGGGAACTTTTCAGTCATTTGACGCCCTCCCGTATCGCCTGGCGCTGGATTGTCGCGAGTTTCCTGATACCTTTGCGGGCCATGTCGAGCATCTCCTGAAGTTCATCGTCGGTGAAGGGCGCCCGCTCTGCCGAGCCCTGCACCTCCACAAAGTTTCCATTACCGAGCATCGCGATATTCATGTCCACTTCGGCGTTGGAGTCTTCGGCGTAGTCGAGGTCCAGGAGGACCCGACCGCCAACTATGCCCACCGATATCGCCGCGACCTGCCCGGCGATCGCCCGTGGTTTGCAGCGGCCTTGTTCGGCGCAGCGATGGTTTGCGATTGCGGCCGCCACGTATGCGCCGGTTATCGACGCCGTTCGGGTCCCGCCGTCGGCTTCCAGAACGTCGCAGTCCAGGTGCAGCGTGTTTTCTCCGAGGCGGTCGAACCGGACCACGTTGCGAACGACCCGTCCGATGAGTCTTTGAATCTCGACCCCGCGGCTGTCGGGTTTGATTGTCGGGCGCCTCTTGCGCCGCCCGGTGGATGCGGGCAGCATACCGTACTCGGCGGTAAGCCATCCCAGACCAGACCCTTCCCGCCACTTCGGTAGCCCGGGCGAGAAGCTCGCGGTGCAGATCACGCGCGTACCGCCGGTCTCTATCAGGCATGACCCATCCGCGCTACCGACGAATCCGGGCGTGATAGTCACCGGTCGGAGCTGGTTGGGTCGCCTGCCGTCATGTCGTTTTGCCTTGGTCATCTTTTGTGCTGCGATCAGCCGATCCCTCCACCCGCAATCAGCGTGTCCAGAAGCGTTCGTTGGAAGTGCAGGCGGTTTTCCGCCTCGTTCATGATCGTTTCAGCGTGGGCCTCGAATACGGCGTCGGTGATCTCCAGATCACGATACGCTGGCAGGCAATGCATCACTATGGCATCATCCGGTGCGGCGGACAGGAGTTCGGAATCGATCTTGAAGTTCTCGAAGTCCCGGATCCGCTGTTGTTTCTCGTCTTCCTGGCCCATCGATACCCACGTGTCGGTGTAGAGTATGTCGCTCTGGGCGGCGGCGTCTTTGGCGTCGGAGGTAATCGTGCAGCAATCCGGACCGTTCTCACTACGCAGCGAAGCGACGAAGTCCTCGGGCAGTTGGTAACCGTCGGGGCACGCCAGGATGAATTTCATACCGACCTTGGCACACGCCACCGCCAGGCTGCGCGCGACGTTGTTACCGTCTCCCACGAAGAGCAGCGTTTTCCCGTCGAGCGTTTCGAAATGCTCCTGGACGGTCATCAGGTCGGCCATCGCCTGGCAGGGGTGCAGCAGGTCGCTCAGGGCGTTGATAACCGGGACCGGTGAGTGTTGGGCAAGCTGCCGGACCGTTTCGTGGGCAAACGTGCGGGCCATCACGCCATCGCACATACGCCCCAGCACGCGCGCGATATCGATAACCGGTTCCCGGCTGCCCAGACCGATATCCGCCGGCGCCAGGTAGATCGCGTGCCCGCCGAGATGCGTCATCGCCACTTCGAAACTCACGCGAGTTCGCAGCGAGGGCTTCTCGAATATCATCGCCAGCGTTCGTCCGCTCAGCGAGGCGCCGAGGTCCCCGGCGCGAAAGCGGGCCTTGTCGGCGATGGCCCGATCGATGAGCCCGCGAACCTGTTCGCTACTCAAATCCGCTATACTGATGAAGTCTTTTTGCATTTCTTGCATCATGCTTTCCGCGTTATTTCTGAATCAGCGTTCCAATTCCCCGGTCCGAGAACATCTCGAGCAGGAGTGAATGGCTGAAGCGGCCGTCGATAATGTGCGTTCTCGACACGCCCGCATCGAGTGCCCGCAGGCACGCTTCGACTTTCGGCAGCATACCGGTGGATATCGTTCCATCGTCGATCATCGCACGGATCTCGGCTTCGCTCGCCGATGTGATCACCGATTCGGGATCGTTCACGTCGCGCCGGATACCGTGCGTGTCGGAGACCACCACGAACTTGTTGGCTTTCAGGGAGGCGGCTACTTCTCCCGCAGCCGTGTCGGCGTTGCAGTTCAGCTTCGCGCCGGTCTTGTCTCTGGCCACTGGGGAGATTACCGGTACGGTATCGGCCTCGCACAGCAGCTCGATGAGTTTGGTGTTGACGCTCGTGATTTCGCCGACCGCGCCGAGGTCGACCTTCCGCCCGTCGTCGTCGAGGAACAGCTTCTGTCCGAACAGGACGCAACTGCTCAGCGTGTGCAGACTCATGGCCGTGGAACCCAGTTTCTCAATAATTTCCGCCAGGTTGTCGTTGATCTTATTGCACAGGACGTGTTCGACGACGTTCAGCGTTCGCTGGTCGGTATAGCGGCGTCCCTGCACGAACTGGACTTCCAGCCCGCTGTCGGTCATCGCCTGCGAGATCGCCTTGCCTCCCCCGTGTACGATAACCGGGCGCATACCGACGGTGTTCATGAATACCACGTCGGTCATCATGTGCGTCAGGGCTTCGGGGCTTTCCATTACCGATCCGCCGAGCTTGATCACGATGATCTTGCCCGCAAACCGCTGAATATAGCCCAAAGCCTCGATCAGCGTCTGCGCTTTGGCGATGGCCCGGTCCATAGTTAATACCTCGTAATCCCCGTATGGGGAACCCATAAAAATACCCGCCCGCGAGCCGTGCGTCAAGGTCAATGGTTACTCGATACGGTTGACTGTGAAGCGGCGCGACGATTCTGCGGTGATTTCGATGTTGATTTCCCAGCGGTTGCGGGGCAGGGCGGTTGTGGCGCGGTCGGCCCATTCTATCAGCGCTACGCCTTCTTCGAGCATCTCTTCGAGTCCGAGGTCCGCCAGTTCGGCCTGCGGGTCGCCCATGCGGTACAGATCGAGGTGGAAGATGGGTATCCTCGCCAGGTACTCCTGTACGAGTACGTAAGTGGGCGACGAGACTAACCGCGTGTCGTCGAGGCCCAGGCCCTCGGCGATGCCCCGCACGAGCAGAGTTTTGCCCGCCCCCAGATTGCCCACCATCGCCACGCAGTCGCCCACGCCAAGGCGCTCGGCGAAACGGTGCCCGAAGGCGAGCGTTTCGTCGGGGCTGTTGGTCTCCAGGATGCTAGGTTCCATGTTCCCATCCGATTGGCTCGAGGATGTTTCGCTCGCCATTGGCATCGATGAGCGTCAGGCCCTCGCCTTCGACGATCGTCCCGATACGGGTGATCGGAATGCTCAGCGGTTGCCGGTCGCACAGTTTGCGTGCCCATGCCTGCGATACGGTGAACAGAAGCTCGTAATCTTCACCGTCGTGCAGTGCGGCCTGGAGGGCGGCGGTTTCCAAGTCCGGATTCAGCGGTACGTCGCTTGCGACGATCTCGGCGCCGACGCCCGAAGCTGTGCAGATATGCTGCAGGTCGCGGGCGAGCGAATCGGAGATATCGATCATCGAGCGGATGCGGCAGCTAATTGCCAGTTCGACCGCTTCGGCGATGCGAGGCGTGAATTCCAGATGTTTGCGAGACTTCCACGCTCCGCCGAGAGTTCCGGTTACGCATACGGCGTCGCCGACCTTCGCGCCGCTACGGAGGACGGGCTCGACCCCGCCGGTGACACCCGCACGCCGGGCGAATACGGTGGATGTCAGACAAAGCGGACCGTCCCATGAGGCGACATCTCCGCCGACCAGCGGGCAGTGATATTCGTCTGCCAGACCGCGCATACCGCGATAAAGTTCTTCGGCGTCGGTCGACGGGAATTCGCGCGGAAGTGTCGCGGTCGCCACCGCGGCGAGCGGAACTGTCGCCATTGCAGCGACGTCCGAGAGGCTTCTCGCCATTACTTTGCGGCCTGCGGCTCGTGGACCGTGTTCGGCGAGTACAAAATGCACGCCGTCGAGCGCCTGGTCGGTGGTTACCAGCAGGTCGCTGTCGCCGAGGCGGACAATTGCGCAGTCATCGCCCGGACCGACGGGTACTTTCGTCGCGTCGAAATTGCTTCGCCCCTGAATCCATTCTATGAACTCCAACTCCCGCATGTTATCCGAGCTTTCTCTTCCAGAACGCCAGTTGTTTTCGCAACTGTTTCGCTCCAGCGGAACCTTCCGGGGCATAACGTTTGACGACGTTGGCGGCCCCTAGATGCCTGGCGATGTCGGGTGCGATCTTGTCGCATGCGGTTTGCAGGTCCGCCAGCGGTGTTTCCGCGAGCGTCTTGCCCTGCTTCTCGGATTGGGCGACGAGTTTGCCCACGATCTGGTGCGCGGTGCGGAAGGGCACGCCCTTGGCGGTGATGTATTCCGCCAGGGCGGTCGCGTCCAGGAAACCGGCGTCGAGCCCCGCGGCGATTCGAGATTCGTTGAACTCGGTGGTCGCCACTATGCCCGCCGCGACGGACAGGGCCTGGTGTATCGCCGCGACGGTCGCAAACGCAAACCGCTTGTCGTCCTGCAGGTCCCGGTTGTACGCCAGCGGAAGGCCCTTGATCAGCGTCAGAATTCCGGTGAGCTGAGCGATTGCCGTGGCGCTCTTGCCCCGGATCAGTTCCAGCGTGTCGGCGTTTTTCTTCTGGGGCATCATCGAACTGGACGTACAGTAGGCGTCGTCGAGTTCGATAGCACCGAACTCGACGGACGAATAAATGATCCAGTCTTCCGCCCATCGCGACAGGTGTACTCCGATCATAGCGCAGGCGAAACAAAGTTCGGCCAGGAAGTCCCGGTCGCTCGTGGCGTCGATGCTGTTCCGCGAGATATCGGCGAAGCCCAGCGTCTTTGCGGTCGATTTGCGATCGATTGGCAGGGACGTTCCCGCCACCGCACCGCTGCCAAGCGGGCAGACGTCGGTTCGCTTGCGAGCGTCAGCGAGGCGGTCGAAGTCGCGCTGCAGCATCTCGGCGTATGCGAGTATTGCGTGTCCGGCGAGGACCGGCTGGGCGCGCTGAAGGTGCGTGTAGGCGGGCATTACCACGTGTGAGTATTGGTCAGCCTTGGCGACGAGCGCTTCCTGCATAGCCGCGATAGCGTCTTTGAGATTGTCCTCGGCGTCGCGGGCCCAGAGTCGCAGATCGGTAGCCACCTGGTCGTTGCGGCTTCGACCGGTATGCAGCTTTCCGCCGGCCGGACCGATCCGGTCGATCAACGCTTTCTCGATCACCATGTGAATATCTTCAAGTTCGATGCGAAGTTTGAGCTTACCGGATTCGAGATCGCCAGCCACCGACTTCAGCCCGGACTTTATGCCGGCCAGATCGGCGCGCGAGATCAGCTTGCACTTGCCCAGCATTTCGGCGTGTGCGATCGACGCGACGATATCGTATCGCCACAGCGCGAAATCCACGTCGAGTGATGCGAGCATAGCCGCGGTCTCGGCGTCGGCGTCCGCGGTAAGCCGCCCCTGCCACGACTTGTTCGATCGTTTCGGTGTCTTCTTGGCAGCCATTTGTTGACTCCTTCTGCGGATGATGTTAGGGGCGCAGCGGTTGGCTGTCAACGCCGCAGAGCTTATGGGCTTTTCTTTTGGCTTGTCGGGGCATATTATCGGGGTATGAATGCTGCACCCGAAACGCAATCGCCTCGCGGGACGTTCGTGATGAACGTGCTGTCGAACCGGCAGCTTTGTCGCGGGCATTACCTGATGCGCCTCGGCGGGTGTGAGTTTCCTCCGACTCTGGCGGGCCAGTTCGTACAGTTGCAATGTCGCATACCGGGCGCCCAGGCCGGTTGGAGTGCGGTCGAAGTCGCCCCGGACGATTGGCCGAAACCGACCGGGCGGGAACTTACCGAAGCCGAGCCGCTCCTGCGGCGGCCGCTGAGCCTGGCCGGGCGGCGCGATACGGAATTTGACGTCGAACTGGACATCATCTACAGCGTTGTGGGCAAGGGCACGGCGTGGTTAGCCCGCGCCGGCGAGGGCGACGAGATAAGCCTGCTTGGTCCCCTGGGAAACGCATTTGCTATCAGCGATCGCAAACCGCTTGCCGCGCTGGTCGGTGGCGGGGTGGGAATACCGCCGATGATCTATCTCGCCTCAGCGATGCAAACCGCGGGCAAGGGGGCGGTGGCGTTCTGCGGCGCCCGTTCAGCCGACATGCTGCCTGTTACGCTTGCCCCAGCCGTCGGGGTCGCACCGGACGGACAACCGTCGGCGAGCATATCGCAGTTCGCCCAGTTCGGCGTCGATTCGGTTATCGCCACCGACGACGGTTCGCTGGGGTGGAAGGGCTTCGTTTCCGAATCGCTGGCGAGATGGCTTGACGGACTGGACACGCCGTCGGACGACGCTGTGGTTTACACATGCGGTCCCGAGCCGATGATGCGTGTGGTGGCTGAGATATGCATCGCCCGCGACGTGGAATGTCAGGTATCGCTCGAGCGCCACATGGCGTGTGGGATGGGGACGTGTCAATCGTGCGTTTGCAAAACCAAATCCGACGCCGAACAGGGCTGGTCCTACAAACTCTGCTGCACCGACGGACCGGTATTCGACGCGAGAGCGATCATCTGGGGATAGGGCTCCGGTTATCGCGGTCAGGCCAGGATCCTGTCGACGAGCGCGTCAACTTCAGAAAGCAGTTCGTCAGTCGAGCCGTTGTTAAGCAGGGTGAAATCGGCGATGGCGATCGGTCCGCCTTTTTGGATATTCTCGATCTCGGCGAAATCCCTCTGCTCGGCTTCAGATGGAGATAATGGTCTGACTTTGCGGTTTGCGAGCCTGGCGTATCTGACATCGCGGTCAGCGCAGATCGCGATTACATACATTGGGTTGGTTAGTTCCCGGCGCAGGTGAGTGTACTCGGCCCAGGAATACAGGCCGTCGACGATCGTGGGATGCTGCTGGAGGTTTTCGCGAATTGTCGGTAGAGAGAGCTTGGCGTAAGCTTCCTGTCCGTGAAGTTCGCGGAGCGACTCCCTGACGGTCTTTTCGTTTTCCTGGCAGGCCTCGAGCCCTCGCGTGCTTACTTCATCGAGCGTAATGCCTCCAAAATAGACCACGGGCCAGCCGCGCCGGGCAAGGCAGTCGACAAGTGTGGATTTGCCCACTCCGGGCATTCCGACAGCCACAAAAAGAGGATTCATTGACATCAGTGGTGAGTATCCTTTCATTTCGGCGGATTGTCAACGACTTCCGTTTCCCCCAGCGTTTGGAGCATCTGTTCGTACTGGGCTCTGAGCTTGGCGGTGGTGTGTTTGCATTGTATATGGGCCCAGGGAAGGGTCTCGTCGGCGGGGATTTCGCGGTGGGCGTAGAAGGCTGGGTCGATCCCGGTTTCCTCGAAGGCGGCGGTCCACTTTTCGTAGTCGAAGTGTTCTCGCCAGGCGTCCATGCGGGCGCCGCTTTTCCAGGCCGCGAGGATGACTCGACCTACCCTGCGGTCGCCGCGACAGACTACCGCTTCGAGTATACTCAACTCGATCCAGTGGAACTTGAAGTTGACGGCCGACCGTCTGGAAATATCGTTGAGGTGGTGCTTGACGCCCAGGAAGTAATCGAAGTCGCGCATCGCCGCCCACTGCATCGGCGTGTGCGGTTTGGGCACGAGCCAGGAAACGCTCGCCGAGATCGATCCGGGATGCCCCGTTATGCCCTTGCCCGTCATCGACAGGCGTCTGCACAGGTCGTAGATTCCGTCGATGTCGGCTTGGGTTTCACCGGGCATACCGGCCATGAAATACGTTTTCACCTTTCGCCATCCGGCGTGGTAGGCGGCTTCGACGCCGGCGAGCATGTCTTCGTCGGTGATTTGCTTGTTGATGGCGTTTCGCATCCGCTCAAGGGCGGCTTCGGGGGCGATGGTCAGCCCGCCTTTCCTGACGCCCGATGTCAGTGCGGGCAGTTCCTTGAGTTGGCTGTTGACGCGGAGGCTGGGTAGTGAGACCGAGACGTGTTGCGGGGCGAATTCAGCGTTGAGTCGTTCGATCAGTTCGCCGAGGTGCGGGTAATCGCTGGTCGAGAGGCTCAGGAGTGATATCTCGCGATACCCGGTGGCGTCGATTGCGGCGCGTGCGGTGGCGAGGATTTCGTCTACGCTGCGATACCTCACGGGGAGTCGGGCGAATCCGGCTTGGCAGAACCGGCAGGCATTGGGGCAGCCCCGCATGATCTCGAGCGTTACGCGGTCGTGGACTGCTTCTGCAACGGGCACGAGCGGTGCGGTAACCGGCGGGGAGTCCGACAGGTTTGCGATGTAGGCGCGATGGATGGTTTTGGGCACATCGTCTCGCAGGGGTTCGAGTTCCGCCAGCGTTCCGTCATCGTTGTATCGCGGTTGGTAGAGGCTCGGGGCGTAGACGCCTTCGATGGTCCTGGCGGCCTGGAGGATCATCTCGTCGCGACCGGCGCCGGATTGCTTGCCCTGACGGACGAGTTCGACGATCTGCGCGAGCGGGATTTCACCGTCGCCGGTGACGAACAGGTCAACGAAGTCGGCGAGCGCCTCGGGCGTGTCGGCTAGCGAGTCGCCGCCGACGATCAGCGGGTGCCTCTCCGTCCGATCTGCCGCCAGGAGCGGGACGCCTGCAAGGTCGAGCATCGTCAGCATGTTGGTAGCGCACATTTCGTACGCCAGAGAGAATCCGATAATGTCGAAATCCCCGATCGCCGCTCGAGATTCCCAACCGAACAGCGGTACCTCGGCGCTTCGCATGACGGCTTCTGACGCCGGGTCGGGGCAGTATGTCCTGTCGCATGCAACCGCGGGCATGTCGTTCAGCACGTTGTAGAGTACCTGGCTGCCGAGGTGGGATATCCCGATGTGGTAAGTGTCGGGGAACGCCATCGCGACGGTGACTTCGGCGGCGTTTACGTCGGCGCAGCGGGCATTTATTTCCAGACCGATATACTGGCTCGGTTGGCGGACGAAAGGCAGGAAGCTCTTGCCCAGGATTTCTCTCAGATCTCTGATGGCCATGGATGCAGCATAGTATTGCGGATGGTTGCGAAATTCCAGTGCGACTGTATGATACTGTACTCATGAGACGACGCATTCCTACAATCAACCTGCTCATCATTGCGGTAATCGTGATGATGGTTTGCATTCCGATGGTCTTCTTTCGTTTCAGGATGATGATGGCCAACAAGGTGGGCATATTCCTGATTCTCGGCTTGGTGATAGTGATAGGTGTTCTGGCCCGGATGGGCGGAGATCACAAGGCCAGGCGTCTTGCCGAGGAGAAGCGTCGCAAGCAACTCACAGACGGTAAGTCCGGAAGGAAACAGAAATGAAATCGCAGACCGAATACCTGAGGTTCAACGTTCCTTCGCGGATGGGTTTCGTTAACATTACCCGCGAAGTGGAGCAGGTTGTCTCCGAATCCGGTGTGCGGGAAGGGCTCGTGCTGGTCAACGCCATGCACATAACCGCGAGCGTGTTCATTAACGACAATGAGCCCGGTCTGCACGAAGACTACAAGCGCTGGCTTGAGGATTTGGCTCCGTTCGATCCGTCTCCGGAGCGATATCATCATAACCGCACCGGCGAGGATAACGGCGACGCTCACCACAAACGCCAGATAATGGGGCGCGAAGTTGTGGTCGCGATTACCGACGGGCGTCTTGACTTCGGACCGTGGGAGCAGATATTCTACGGTGAGTTTGACGGACGCCGTTCAAAAAGAGTTTTGGTGAAGGTCATTGGAGAGTAGAAATGACGCTCACATTCAAGTGCGAACACTGTCACAAGAAGGTAAGCGCACCGGATTCAGTCGGTGGTAAGCGGGGCAAGTGCCCTTTCTGTAAAGAGAGTACGTACATTCCCATGCCCGTCAGCGACGACGAAATCCTGGACCTGGCGCCGCTGGACGCTGCAGAAGAGCAGAATCGTCAGAAGCTGGAGTCCGAACTCTGGGAACAGGATCGAGAGCTGATCGCTAATACCGGCGGGACAGAGCCCGTTCCACTGACCGAGCGAGAGGAGCTTTCATCCGAAGATCTCCATCACTTCGTGATCAACTACTGCATAGATATGGCCGCCGGTAACCTCGAGCGCGCACATAAACATGCCGACGAACTCAAGGGTTTCGGAAAGCTTGGCGCCGAGGCGGTGAAGTATTTTCAGATCGTTCAGGGCACCGAGCCGGCCTTGGCGAAGATACCTCCGCCGGTGGTCCAGGGATTCCTCAAGGACCTGACCGACAGACTCCAGTAGCCGGCTGCAATTGTCCAAGCGGATTGGTTTTTACGCGCAGTAAAACGGGGCGGCTGCTTGTAGGCAACCGCCCCGCGGGGTGCTGAAATCAGTTACTCTTAGAAGTCGCCGGCCGGCGGTGCCGCGCCCTTTTGCTCCGCCGGAGCTTCCTGCATGCCTCCCCCCATGGCTCCCATCATGAACATCCCCACCATCTGCTGAATCTTCGGAACGATCTCGCGGATCAGTGCGGTTGGCACGTATATGACGGAGTGTGCGGTGTTATCCTGCGTCTTGGCGCCAATGGCGATCGGTGTCTTGCACTTGAGCTCCGGGATAAACGCCGTCAGTTTCTGGCGTGCTTCGGGGTCTTCAACAGTCGACGCCATTCCGGTCCGGATAACATCCAGCAGGTTGGCGACATTCAGGAAAACCAGCATGTTGGGGTCCTTGGGCAAGACTTCCATCGCCGCGGCGGTACCCGGCGCATTGGGGATCGGTCCTTTACCGGCAGCGGTGGCGATGGCCTTGGCGGTCATAGCCGTACTGCCCGCGAAAGTGACCACTACCGTCTGTTTGTCGGGGGCGGCGATCAGGAAACGTATTTTGTCTTCGCCGAGGACCTTGCTCATTTCGGTACGATCTTTTTCTTTCATCTTCAGCAATTCGGGATGCGAGATTTCTATCGCGTCAATCGAGACGTCTCCGGCTTTCTCCACGCCCTTACTGTAAATGATCTTCAGGTCCTTGGCGTCCTTGTCGTCGATGAGTGTCGTTATGAATGTCTGGGCGAGGGCGGCTTTGTCGGCGATCAGAGCCTTCAACTTGGCCGAATCCTTGCACTTGATGGACCATGCCAATCCGAACATTCCATTGCCCGCCGGTGCGCCTCCGCCGACGAACTGGACCTCGGTGACCTGCTCCATCAGACCGGCGATGGTTTTCTTGGTCTTGGCCTTGGTTTCGGCGGTCAACTTTGTTTTCAGGGGCTCTATCGCCATAACGTCGTCGATCAGCTTTGTCATGAAATCGAACTCTCCGCCTGCGCCCATCGCGCCGGAACCGCCGACTGCCAGCACATAAGGCAGAGACGGAAGGGAGTCCAGCACGCTTGCGCCTTTGGATGTGGTTTTGCCCATCGCGGCCCAGGTTTTGGCCATCATGGTCCCGACCTTGGCGACGTCGAGCGCCTCGACCACTATTCCGGTCTTGTCGAGTCTTATTCCACCGGCCTCGGAGTCGAGCTGCTCGAAGAGTTGTGTGATTAGCGAGAAGTAGATGTTCAATATCGGCCCGATACTCGGATCTTCGGCGGCCGCCTGCTTTCCTACCGTGTTGATCAGGGCGGTAACGGTTGGTGAGATGAGCTTGAAGTCGACGTGATAGGCGATGTCGTTCCGCGCTACGATGGCGGCTTCGGCTTTTGACAGTTCGTCGCCGGTCTTCTTTTTGGCGAGCATGACTGCCTTTAGTGCGTCCTTGTTGGGGCTCAGGAGGATGTAACTGCCCGCCCGCCCCGCGAACATTTTGCCCATTCTGAGTTCGACGGTGGCGAATTCCTGGTTCTCTGTGACAATCTTGTAGTTTCCGAATACCTTCGAGAGGCTCTTTCCGGGCACGTAGAGTACAAAGGGGAACCCGGCCGCCAAGGCCTTGGCGTCCTTTTCGTCGAGTTCCTTGCCCGTGATACCGCTCAACGCGATGTTGGGCAGGTTAATACCGAACTGCTTGAGATCGAGCAGCACAACTGCCGCTCCGGCGTTCGGATTGAAGCCATCGCCGAGCTTGGCCTGCTGGCGAAGCATCTGCAGGATCATGCTTACCGGCGGGGCATCTTCCGGGGGAGGTGGCATGGCGCCGATGGACGTCATGAATTTTTCGATTTTGGTGACGGTATTCTGGACATTGTTCACGACTACATAGCCCGTCGCGCCGGCTGGGATATGCTTGAGCACAGACTCAGCGGGGGCCTCGGCGGCGGTATCCTGAGCCCAGAGGCCCGAGGTTAAAGCCAGCAGCAGGGTGATAGTTACCGCAACGTGGGGTTTGCGCATGGTAAGTCTCCTTTCAGGTATTTATGCGGTAGCACCGTCCGTGGGAATGCTTTTCATACCGCTTGTATATATCCGCTGCAGTGGTGGTGTCAAAACCATTTTTGCAGGGCATACACATTCTGGTACGCATATCGGGTCGTATTGGTTACATGCGAATGCCCGCGATGGTGTTGAATTCGCCCGGTTGTGCGGGTACGATTCGGTGGATGGGCAATTCCAGAGAGACAGATAGTCCGGGGTCGGGGGCTGATCCCAACGGTGCGCTCAGGGTGATAATCCCCGCCGATCGTATTGCCGCCCGCGTCGGGGAACTGGCAAGAGAGCTTACCGCCTGCTACGGGCACGGCGAGTTGACGATTGTCGGCGTGATGACGGGCGTGTTCGTGTTTCTGGCGGATCTGATGAGAAACCTCTCCATGCCGATCCGCCTGGATATTGTCTCGGTATGTTCGTATCCGGGTGAGTCCACAAAATCTCACGGTCCGCAACTAATCCTTCCTCCTACCAGCGATCTGACCGGAAGGGACGTGCTGGTAGTCGACGATATCCTCGACAGCGGTCGGACGATGACGTTCCTGCTGGATCTGTTTTCGGCGGCGAGACCGGCAAGCCTGCGAACCTGCGTGCTGCTCCGTAAAGATCTGGGCGAAGTTGTAGAGCGTCCGGACGCTGATTTCATCGGCTTCGACGTACCGGATAAATTTGTCGTCGGTTACGGGCTGGACTACGACGACCTGTACCGTGGGCTTCCGGACCTTTGTGTTCTCGATCCGTCCGGTGCGGGGGAGGACGCCGAATGAGCCCGTCTGCTTCACAGCCCGTGTCGATGTCCCGCGAGGCCGTGCTACAGCATCTGCTCGGCGAGGGAGAACTCGTGCTGCTGACGGTCAAACCCAGCGCGTGGTTCGTGCCCCTGACGTCAGTGAGGACCCTGGCGGTCCTGGCGCTGGTGGCTGTCAGCGGACACTACCTCGGACGGGGGATACCCATGGGGCGCGGTCCCCAGACCGTCGAAGTACTCTGCGGGATACTGGCTGTGGCAAGGTTGGTAGTGGCGTGCTGCCAGTGGACCGGAACGCTCTACGTGCTGACCAATCGCAGGGTGCTGCGGATTCGCGGGGCGGTCAGGGTAACCATCGTCGGTTGCGCACTGACCGATATCCGCCACACCGCCTTGTTGACTACCGGTCTGATCGAACGCCTCGGAGGGGTCGGTACGCTGTTCTTCCAGACCGATCGCGGAAATCTTATCGGCGGTGAATGGTTGCACATATCCCGTCCGAGCGAAGTTCTTGAAATGATAGATAAGGCAATCAGCCAGGCGATTTGATCGCGGCGGAGACGGACGCCCTTTTCTCCGGAGGCCGGGGTGCTCCGCGAAATCTACAGATTGCTTGCAAACTTGCCCGCCATGGGCATGATTGTTGACCTTACCTGGAAAGTGCTTATGAGAATTGCCTTGGTCAATCCGATTGCCCGTCGCTGTCAGGGATATCACACCACCGGTACGTTCATGCCCCAACTGGGCCTGCAGGTGCTCGCTAACCTGGTACCCGAACCTCACGAAGTCGACATTATCGACGAGGGATTCGGGTCCGGCCAGACCGCCGACCTGCTTACGCCCGACCGCTACGACCTTGTCGGTATGACGGCCTACACGAGCGGGGCGACCCGCGCGTACGAACTTGCCGGACTCTGTCGCGAGCGTAATATTCCCTGCATAATGGGCGGACCTCATGCCTGGGCGGTGCCGGACGAAGCGGCGGAGTATTTCGACTCGGTGGCGGTGGGGGAGTGCGACGAGATATGGCCGCAGATTATCGAAGACGCCGCCGCGGGGAAGATGAAAGCTCGCTATCAAGGTTCACTACCGGATATGTCGGCCGGTTTGGGGCGGTCGGCGCAGATCGATCCGATCAACGGCAAGTACGACATCGGATGCATTCAGACCTCCCGCGGTTGCCCGATCGGATGCGACTTCTGCAGCGTGACGCTTTTCAACGGGCGTGAGATCCGCCGCAGGCCCATCGACGATATAATCGACGAGTGGAACAGTTCGGACAAATCGTTCATGTTCGTAGTGGACGATAACTTCTACGGTGTCGGAGAGGCCCACGCCGAGTGGTCCAAAGAACTGCTGCGGGCGATCATCAAACGCGGGAAGAAGCGCCACTGGTTCAGTCAGACCAGCATCAACATGGGCAACGACATGGAGGGCCTCAAGCTCGCCTATAAAGCCGGTTGCTGCGCCATGCTCGTGGGGCTCGAGACGTTCAACCCCGCCAATCTCAAGACGTACAGCAAGGGCCTGAACACCAAACTGGTGGAAGAGTATCGCCAGTTGATAGACAACTTCCACAAGGCGGGCCTCGCGATGTTCGGATGCTTCATCATGGGCGCCGACGAGGACACCGAAGAGGTAATATCCGACACCGTGTTGAAGGGCATTCAGATCGGCGTGGATATTTTGCAGGTTACCAACCTGACCCCGCTCCCGGGAACCAAACTCTACGATCGATGGATGAAAGAGGGGCGGATTCACGCAACCAACTACCCCGAAGACTGGGAGCGGTACACCTTCGTCGAGACCGTCTACGATCCCGCGAAAATGACGGCGCGGCGGCTCGACGAGATGATCTACGAGGTGCGCCTGAACGCATCAAGAGAGCCCTGGGTCTGGAAACGTACGCTCAAGACGCTCCTGCGCACCCGTTCGATACCTACGAGCGTCTTCGTACACCAGACCAACACCGGATGGAAGAAACTCGCCAAGGCCCAGGTACTCGTTGACTTCGAACGCTTCGGATACGAACCGACCGACAACGAGCGGATCAAGAAGCTGCGCAAAGCGTCCTCGCTGCGATGCGGTAAACCGTAGTAGGGGCTCTTGGCGGATTGCGGGAGATGCGACGATGAAGAGATTAGGATGGGTCGCACAAATCAAGCCTGACCGCTACGCCGAATACAAACGCCTGCACGCCGACGTCTGGCCGGATGTCCTGAAGATGATTACCGCGTGCAATCTCCGGAACTACTCGATCTACCACGCCGGCGGACTGTTGTTTACGTACGTCGAGTACATCGGCGAGGACTTCACCGTCGACATGGCGAAGATGGCGGCAGATCCGACCACGCGCCAGTGGTGGGAACTGGTCGTGCCGACGTTCAAAAATGGAGATGTCAATATACCCGGCGGAGGCGTATGGTCCGACATGGAAGAGATATTCCACCTGGATTGAGAATCGTCGGATACCGGTTCTCTCACGAAAGGACAATTCTATGCGTAAATGCTTGCACAACATAATCGTATCCGCTATCGCCTGTTCGTTTCTCTGTGTTCTGGTTGCCGGCTGCGCGCCGAGGGTGCAGCGATACGGTTCGGTCATTGGCCTCAAGAGCGAAAAGAGAGAACTGTACAACAAGCTGCATGCCGAACCCTGGCCGGAAATCGTCAGCAGACTCCAGGAGTGCAACATCCACAACTATTCGATCTACGAGGCCCAGTTGGAAAAGGGCAAGTGGTATCTGTTCTCGTACTTCGAGTACACCGGCGAGGACTTCGACGCTGACATGAAGAAAATGGGCGATGACCCCAAGACCAAGGAGTGGTGGAAGTTGACCGAACCGTGCCAGATTCGCGTATGGGGTACGCCCGAAGGTCAGCAGTGGCTGGGTATGAAAGAGGTGTACCACAGCGAATGAACTCACGCCAGAGAGTACTGACGACTTTCGCCGGCGAAATCCCTGACCGCGTCCCAATGTGGTGCGGTGCGTCGGTCGAATTCTGGGCCAAAGCCAAATCCGAACTCTCCCTCGATGACGAAGAGCTGCGCCTGCGATTCGGCGATGATTTTCGGCGCGTGCATACTGCGTATGAGGGACCGGAGATCGCACTGTCCCCCGACGCTACCTGTCGCACTATCTTCGGAGTCGAGCGGACGGGGCTCGGGTACGGTCAGCCGACAAGCCACCCGCTGGCCGGCGCCACATTGGATCAGGTACACGAGTATTCCTGGCCCGATCCGCTATGGCAGGGGATATCGGATATTCGCTCCCAGGCCGAGGTCTGCGACGGGAAGTTTGCGATTCTCGGGGGAGACTGGTCGCCGTTCTTCCACGACGCGATCGATCTGCTGGGCATGGAGAATCTGTACACAAAAATGTATGACGAGCCGGAACTCGTCGATACCGTAATGCAGTACATGGCGGACTATTATTTCGAAGTCAGCCGCAGCATTTTCGAAACCGCCGCCGACGTAATAGACATATTCTTCATCGGAAACGATTTCGGCAGCCAGATCGGTCCGCTGCTTGGTCCGGACCTGTTCGAGCGATTCATCCTCGGGCACCTCAAACGCCTGATCGACCTCGGACACGATTTCTCCCTTCCGGTCATGCTGCATTGCTGCGGGGGTATCGAGCCGCTTATCGACATGATGATCGATGCGGGGCTCGACGCACTGCACGCGGTCCAGCCGTCCTGTCGCGGTATGGACCTTGGCGAGTTGAAACGCAAGTACGCTCGCCGGATCGTTTTCAACGGGGCAATCGACTCGCATCACGTACTCATTGACGGAGACGTCGAGGCCGTGCGCCGCAGTACTCGCGAAGTCCTCGATATCATGATGCCAGGCGGCGGATACATCGCCGGAGCCAGCCACGACACCATCCTCGAAGAAACGCCGGTGGAAAACGTTCTGGCAATGTTCGACACCATCCGCGAATATGGCGTTTATCGATGAAACATTCCGCCCCGGCGGCGCCGCCGGGCATGACACGATGAACCAGTAAACAGGAACGATGGATATGTCTGATTCCCTACCGCCTGAAACCTCCGCGACTCCGCCTCCCGTGCCTTCGGTCCCTCCCGTTCAGTCAGGCACGCCGGGGGCGCCTGCTCCCCAGAAGCCGAGTTGGCCTAAAGTGGTCGGCATATTGGGGATTATCTTTGGTGCTTTGGGTGTTATCGGCGGTGCGCAGTTGATGATGATGCCGAGTACGATGCGCCTCCAGAAAGAAATCATGTCGGACATGGAGAGAACCATGGAGGAGGCTCGTCCAAATCGCCGAGGCTTCGAGTCGCCTCCAGTGAAAATGTCCAAGGTGTTCGATAAAATGTTGGACACTCCCGAGTGGTTTGACACGTGGTGTAGGATTGGCGGGCCCCTTGCGATGCTCATATCGGGGTTCTACATCTTCGCCGCGGTCCGAGTCCTCCAGATAAAACCCGGTGCGGTGGGATTGTTTTGCTCCGCAGCCGGTCTGTCGATAGCTTTGTCCCTGACCAAAGTGGGTATTGCGCTGTCTCTGGCATCGTTGATGAGTATTGGCATGGTGATGGGCGGTGTAGTCGGGGGCATTGTGGATGTTGTCCTGATCATTGTGGTCGTGTCGGGCAACAAGAAGATGTTAGCGGCGCAGGCAGCCTGAGTCAGGAGCGACTAGTCGAGGAATGCTGCGGGAGTTGCAGGGCGGGCAAGTAATGAGACTACTTGTCGCGGGCCTTCTTCGGCGCCGGGAGCTTCTGTTTCCACGCGGCGTATGTTTCGGTCAGGGCGGCGGGCCAGGACCCGTACCACGCATAACCGTTGCGGCGTTCGTGTTCGATTTGGGCTACATCGTATTTCTTGACGCCGTCGCGTCCGGAGAACATCGGACGGTTGGTTCCTATCTCGTAAAACCGCGCCCATAGCGGTAGGGCTTTGGGGTCCTTGACGATTACCTTGTTACCGTTGACCGTTACCTGCCTGATGCCCGTGAGTTTCACCCGCTCGAACCATTCCATCGCTCCCCGGACAGCGCCAATGACATGCTCGTTGGGATTCTTGATGCTCATCAGCAGGCGGACAATACCCACCGACTCGGCGCCGCTGATGGAGATAAGCTCGTAGGTGCGCGCCGACCGCGGTTTGTAGTTGCGTTCGTCGTGCTGGGCGCACCACGCGGTGAGTTTGCCTTTGACGCGGATCTGGCATTTGAGGATGCACAAGATACCGCGGTTGAAACTCAGGCGGGCCTTCTTGCGACGGGGCGGTTTGACGAACTTGTAATCTTCTGACTCGGCGACATCTCGCAGCAGTTCCAATATGCGGACCATCGCATTATCGTTGAACGTGATGTGCCTGGGATACCCCTTGCCCGGCGGGCTGGATTGCGGCCAACCGCCGGTGGGGTACTGTGCGCCCAGGATATGATCGAGGCCCTTTATGAACGCCTGCCCGTGGCGTACTGTTCCCGTCGCGCGAAACGCCCTCGCCAGGAATCGCAGTTCTCCGGTTGTGGCGCCGTTGTCGAACGTGCCCCTGATCTTTTTGGCGTTACCCGAGAAGGCTTTGGTCATTGTGTCGGTATTTTTGGGCCAATCGCCCCGAGACGATTGCCACGACAGGATGTTCTTTGCTACGCCAAGTCCCTCCCTTCCGCGAAACCAGTCGTCCGTCTTGCGGCGGTAGTCACGCCACGAAGCGCCATGCGACACGGTCGTCCAACACATCAGGACCACAAGCGCCCCGACTATCAGGAATTCTCGTCGTTTGAATTTCATGGCCACCTCATTCTCAATCACCACGTATGATATGCGGTGTTACGAAGATAATCAGGTTTCTTTTTGTGACTGTGGTGTCTCTTGATTTGAATATCCGGCCCAGTAAGGGAATATCCCCCAGAATTGGTATCTTCTTCTTGATATCTTTGTCTTCGTCCTCGACAAGTCCGCCGATCAGGACGGTCTGTCCGTCCTGGATGCTGACGGCGGTGGTGATCTTTTTCGTCGGTGGTACCGGCGGCGTATCGCCCCTTTGCAGCACTGTCGTGGGTATGAGTATCGGCTGTACGAGGATATTACCGTTTTTCGCCACACCGACCTTGATTTTTAATGCTATATATCCATTGTCGATATCGACCGACTCGTTCAGATCGAAAATTGCACGGACGGACGTGACTTTTTCGCTATCCTTACCGCCGCTACCGGCGATCACGGGCACGTCGATACTGGTTTCGCCCCCGCCTGAATGGCACTGGGGGCATGTCCCTGGTGTCCCTCCATGCGGACATGCGCCCCCGTCTCCGCCCCCGCCGGTACCGATTCCTATAACACCGCCCAAGGCGATTGGGGGGCTCTTCATCGGGGTGGTGTTTTTGATATCGGTCGCTGCGATCAGTGGCCCCATCCCGCTAAACCATTCTACGCCAAAGATCTCCTGATCCTCCAGGCGGATCTCCACGAGTCTTGCCTCAATGATTACCTGTTTAGGGACCCCGTCTCTACAGTAGTAGACCCCGCTCTGGTGATCGATCATCGCTACGGCGTTGCCCTCGACGATACGCCCGCCCACGTCCAGTTGGATATCGCCATACTCGAACCGCGTCATGCGAGTCTGGGCGCACCCGGCCGCGAAAAATACTGTCAACAAAATTGCTGAGATCGCATGTTTCATGACATGTGTTCCTTTAAGCCCGTTATTACAGTGATCTTCGCTCCCGCTGGGGGCCGGGCGAACTCTCGAGCGGGGGTCTCAAGTCATTCTAGACCGCTGTCTGTCCGATTCGTCGATATTTAAGATTTGTCCCTGTTTCAGACCGTATGGAGCTTTCGGCGTTCATTGCGCCCTTGACCTGAGGGGCCCGGGGGCGTAAATAACATCTCTGTCCGCCGCGTTGCGGGCGTTGTGATATAACCCAAACACACGGGAACTGCAGGCATGAGCGCAGAAGCAGCAATAGTAGACGGCACGAGCAAGTACATCATCGAGAACTACGGGCGCCTGCCGATGGCGGTGACACGCGGGCAGGGCGCATTGATCTGGGACGCCGATGGCAAGGAGTACATCGACCTGTTTCCCGGCTTTGGGGCAGGCGGCGTTTGCGGGCACTGTCACCCGAAGATCGTTGACGCGGTAAAAGCCCAGGCCGATGCGCTGCTGTCGCACGGTAACCTGTTCACTAATGCGCCACAAGTGGAGCTGGCAAAACGTATTACAGAAAACGCATTCGGTGGCAAGGTATTCTACTGCCACAGCGGCGCCGAAGCCAACGAGGCCGCACTGAAGCTGGCGCGCCTGGCCGCTGGTGAGGGGCGATACAAGATCATCAGCTTCAACAACTGCTTCCACGGGCGGACGATGGGGGGGTTGTCGCTGACGCCCGAAGCGTTCCAGAAAGGCTTCGAGCCGATGCTTCCGGGCAACGTGAAGGTCGACATGGGCGACCTCGACGCGGTAGCTTCCGCCATCGACGTCGAAACCGCCGCGGTGATAATCGAGCCGATCCAGGCAGAGGGCGGCGTCAACGTGCCCAGTGTCGATTTTATGCGGGGTCTGCGAAAACTTTGCGACGACAACTCTCTGCTGCTGATCTGCGACGAAGTGTGGACCTCGCCGGCGCGAACGGGAAAATGGTTCGCGTATCAGCACTTTGGTATCGAACCCGACGTGATGACGCTCGCCAAGGCCGTCGGCGGCGGGCTGCCCGTTGGCGTGTGCGTCGCCGGGCCGAAGTATGCCGACGTGCTCGTTCCTGGTACGCACGGATGCACGATGGGCGGAAATCCGTTGTGCGCGGCGGCCGGTGCGGCGGCCATGAAACTCATTGAAGATGAGAATCTTCTCGACCGGGCCGATGCGATCGGGCAGAGGGTCGCCGAAGCGATCGCCGAAGGGGGCCTCGATTGCGTTTCGGAGATACGCGGTAAGGGTGCGCTGATCGGTATGCAACTTGATGAATCGCGCCAAGCCAAAGACGTGATGCTGAAGTGCATGGAAAAAGGTCTGATAGTATGCATCGCCAAGAACAATGTACTGCGGCTCGCCCCGGCGCTGACTACTGCCGATGACGTACTGGATAGGGCGCTGGCGATCCTGATCGCTGTGTTGAAGGCATGAACCGCATCTACATGGACAACTCGGCTACGAGCTTTCCCAAGCCCCCTGGCGTTATCGAGGCGATGGTCGCCTTTACGCGGAATTGCGGTGCGTCGGCGGGGCGGGGGGCGTACTCCGAGGCTCGCGTCTGCGAAGCGATGATCGCCACCTGCCGCGGGCGAATCGCCGAGTTGATAAACGCCGAGGCCCCCGAGCGTACCGTCCTGGCGATGAACTGCTCGGAGGGCCTGTCGATGGCGATTCGTGGATTGCTGAATACCGCCCCGCGCGGCGCCCATGCGATTGCGACGGCGATGGAGCATAACTCCGTACTCCGCCCGCTTAACGCGCTGAAAGAGCAGATCGGTATCGAACCGGAATTCATTCCGTGCGATCCTGCCAGTGGGCTCGTGGATCCCGATGACATCCGTCGGGCGATACGGGCGGAGACCAGACTGATCGCCTGCGTACACGTCTCGAACGTTACGGGCACTATCCAACCGATCGCCGAAGTGGCGCAAATCGCTCGGGAGCATGACGTTCCGTTCCTGGTGGATGCGGCGCAGTCGGCGGGGCACGTGGAGATCGACGTCCAGGCGCTGGGCGTTGATCTGGTTGCGTTTCCCGGTCACAAGGGTCTGCTCGGTCCGCTGGGCACGGGCGTGTTGTACGTGCGAGCGGGTATCGAGGACCGTCTGGCGACGATGAAGGAGGGGGGAACCGGGACGATAAGCGAACTGGCGGTCCAGCCGCAATCCATGCCCGACAAATACGAGATAGGTTCGCACAACGCCATCGGTCTGGCGGGTTTGAGCGAAGGTGTGGCATGGGTGTTGGAGCGTGGTGTGGCCTCGATGCGCCGCGCCGACGTGCAGTTGAGCGGTTTGTTCATGGAGTTGACCGCCGGCGCGGGCGGTTTGATGGTTTACGGTCCGCGCGATACCGACTATCGCGCCGGTGTGTTCAGCGTTAACGTTGACGGAATCCCCCCCGGCGCCCTGGCCGATCGACTGGAGAGTCAATACGGTCTGCTGACGCGTCCGGGCGTACACTGCGCCCCGCTGGCGCACGAGACAATCGGTACGCATCCCGCCGGGACGTGTCGTCTGAGCTTCGGCCCGATGACGTCTGAAGACGACGTAGAGACCGCCGCAACCGCCCTGTGTGAAATCGCGGGCGAATAAAGCGAGGCGCGGGCGTTTACCACTCTTTTGCCAGCATTACGGGCTTTCCGGTCTTCTTGGCTTCTCGGGCGAGGTCGTAGGCTTCGTTGTACTGTTTGGCTACCACGTCCCAGCTTACGACGTTTTCGAGATAGTTCTTGAGCCTCTCGCCGTATTCCATGCGGAGGCCTTCGTTGCAGGCCAGTTCGATCACCTGGCGTTTGAGAAGATCCTTGTTGGTGAAGAGCATACCGCCGCCGCATTCGATAGTCTGTGCGGTCAGGCCTTCCATCGGGGCGGTGGTGATGTACGGTTTGTTCAGTGCAATGATTCTCGCCAGCGTTCCCGACTGGGTCTCGTCGGTGCTGGGCAGGACGATGAAGTCGCACAATGCCATCATCTTGTAGTAAATATCTCCCCTCGGGACGAACTCGTAGTAATGAGCCAATCCCTTACTGGCCAGGAACTGGATCTCCTCCTTGTACTTGTCGTAGTCGTCTTTGTGGTTCGGGTCTCGCATTGCCCCGGCGGCAAGAAGGTCCCACTGTTCGCCGGTCCGCTTTTCGATCTCTTCGGCGATATCTTCCCACATGCCGGTCAGGATATCCCATCGCTTGTTTGACTGTATCCACCCGATCAGTCCGACCAGGTGGGTCGAGAGCTTGGGTACGTGGCTCAGTCCGAGTTCCTCTCTCAGCTCGACGACTTCCGACAGCGAGTATCGCTTGTCGGGCCTGGCGCCGTGCGGTACGACCATGATATTGCGAGGCGTTTCCCAACCGCGCCCGGCGAAGTTCCAATCCAACCGCCACTTCTGGTAGTGGCACTTGAAGAGGACTACGTCGATCCGGCGAGACATCTTGAAGATGAAGTCGGCTTCATGTTCGGTCAGACGCCCGTGGATAGTGTGGGGCTCGATCACGGTCGGAACGTCGTTTATCGCGTCCATAAGGCTCAGCAGTCCATCCTGACCGTCACCGTGTCCGCGTTCGTCGCAGTACTCGTACAGACCGTATTCGTGCTGAATATGGACGGCGTGGGGTTTGAGCTTATGGATTTCCTCCGCCACTGGTTTCCACCAGTTGCGTTTGGTGTTGTCCATGACCGGGATAACACCGTCACCGCCTCCATCGGTGTGCGAGATTACCATCACCTGGCGGTCGGGGTTGTGTTTCTGGATGAATTCCCTCGCCTCTTCGCAGAAAGTGGCGATCCCACAGAGGCGTGGAGGATAACTGCTGATCATCACGATTGGGTTGGCCATACTGCTTTATCTACTCCTTGGTTTGTTCCGCGGGTTCCTTCGGAGCGGTTTTGGTCCTGGCGATACCGACCGGTCCGGCGGGGCCTATCGCCTTGGCGACGGGCCTTGCCTTGCTTATGTCCTCATCCTTATCGGTAGGGGGAGGTCCCAAAGTTTGTTCGTTTTCCAGATCGTGCATCATAAGCAGGCTAAGCAACCATGCCAGCGTGCTTTCGGCGCCCTGATTTTCGTTGACGCGATCGGGGTGCAGTCCGTCGCGGCATCCGGAGGTGGTGAAATCGTAGACCGGTGTCCTGAGGTCGTTGTCTCCCAGGAACCAGTTGAAAGATTTCCTGGCCCCGTCGAGCCAATGGGTTTCTCTGGTGATGTGGTATGCCTCGATGCATGCGTCGACCAGCGCGTGTGCCTCGATCGCCTGCTGGTCGAACTGGGCTCGCTGTCCGCCTCGGACATACCAACCATTCGAGCCTATGACCGACAGCATACCGTTTTCGTTTGTCTGGATGTCGAGCAGCCACTGCAGGGCGCGTTTTCCGATGTCTATCCAGTCGTCGCGCCCCATCCACTTTCCGCACATCATCAGGGCGTGGGGGAGTTTGGCGTTGGCGTACGTTACAACGTTTTCGCACCAGGGCCACTCGTCGTCGGCGGTGGCTTCAAACAGGGTGACGACCTTCTCTGCAAGTGTGGCGCGGTACCGGCGGACCTCGCTGTCGCCGCCGTAACGGCGTAGATACGCCTGTATGCCTACAATCGTAAATGCCCACGCTCGTGGAGAGCAAAAATTCTCGGTTACGCTCAGGCCTTGCGTGAAGAGTTTTGTCGCCAGCGAGATCATCGACTCGTGTGGACAGTACGCAACGGCCATCCCCAGTCCCCACAATGCGCGGGCGTGGGAGTCTTCACTACCGCGGGTTTCGGCCCACGAGCGGTCGTAGTTCATAAAATTCCTGAATCGGTTTGTCTCATCATCCATCGCGTACGACAGGAATCCCATGTACTTCTGGATAAGTTCGACGGTCGATTCGTCGTGCCTGAGATCCCAGTACATGCTTGCGGCGATCAGTGCCCTGGCGTTGTCGTCGGTGCAGTATCCGTGGGCGCGGTCGGGCGTGGAGTAGCGGCTGTGCTGGAGGATGCCCGTATCGTCGGTCATTATCCTCAGGTGGCGCAAATCCACTTCGGGCAGTTCGTCGGGTCTGGGTTTTCTGGTTGCGACGACGGTTGGGTGCCCGCGGTGCGCGATGAACGCCTCTCCAGCCTTTTCGAACAGGTCCAGGTATGCTTGTGCGGTTTTGGACCAGACCATATCGCGGCAGTACGTGTATGCCCGCTTGCGCATGGCGTGGCGTTCGGTTTCGTTGTCCAGGAGGTGTATAACGTCCTTGGCGATAGCATCTGCATCCTTGAAGGGCACGATGTGTCCGCGACCCTCGGCCAGCAGTTCCTTCGCGTGCCAGTACGGTGTCGAAACCGTCGCCTTGCCCGCACCCAGAGCGTAAGCCAGCGTGCCCGATGTGATCTGGGCTTCGTTAAGGTATGGCGTGACGTAAATGTCGGCGCTACCAAGGTACTCGCAGAGTTCTTCGAGTTCCACGAAACGATTGACCATGATCAGGTTGTCTTTGACGCCCAGTTCGCTTGCCCGTCGCAGCAGTCCGTTGCGGTACTCCTCGCCGCTTTCCTTCTTGATGTGCGGGTGAGTGGCGCCCAGGATGATGTACGCCAGATTCGGATGCCTTGCCACGATTTGCGGAAGGGCTTCTATCGCGTACTCCAGGCCCTTGCCCGGGCTGAGCAGCCCGAATGTAAGCATTACGGTGCGCCCTTCGACGCCGAATTTGTCCTTATAGAAACTCGGGTCGATGAAGGGTACGTCGTGGATACCGTGTGGGATCGTTACGATCTTCTCTCTCGGAACCTTGTATATGTCATGGAGGAACTCGTGGGCCAACTCGCTCATTACCACCATGCGATTGGCCAGACGCCCGATTTCCTGCATGATTACAAGCTGTTGCTCGTCGGGGTCCTTCAGGATCGTGTGGTGCGTTGTAATCAGCGGGCGGCGCAAACGCCTCAGCAACGCCAGGATGTGAGAACCGTACTTCCCGCCGAAAATCCCGTACTCGTGCTGGAGACAGACCGCAGATACCTGGTGAACGTTCAGGTAATCCGCCGCGAGACGGTAGTCGGCCTGAACCGATTCGCGGATCTCGAAGCGAACCCGATCGGAATACGGGTAGCCTTCCGGTACGTCATTCACCGCCACGGTGAAGATGTCGTAATCCTCGCCGCCGACCTTTACCATTGCTTCGCAGAGGTCGTAGGTGAACGTGGCGATACCGCACCGCCTGGGGAGATAGTCACTGACGAATGCAACCGGCGTCTTGCCGGACGATGCTTCCGGGGGCATATGCACCTTCCTTGGTATTATTCCGTATAATCAGAGAGTCAAGCCAATATGATGGTTAATCGGCACATGTTGTGCGAACCGTCCAGCCGAATCTCAAACAACGTCATTATAGGGCCTTATCCTGCATAATCCTCCACGACTTCCATCACGATCTTTTCCCACTCCCAGAGGCGCTGCGGTTGGCGGCGGACGGTCGAGACGTCTTTCATGATAATCTCGACGCGGCAGGCCCGGGCCGGCTCCAGGAACCTGACGATATCCTGTCGCGCCTGGTCGGGGCGCCAGCGGTCCTCGGCCAGAACTGCCGGATTGGGCTTGAACGAGTAGACGTAATCTTCGCCCACCAGGCCCGCCGACCGCTCGGGGTTCACCCACGGGCTCATCGAAATCTTGCGGAGATTGGGTATCCTCCGCAGAATGTCCATCTTGATGTCGAGCGGTTCGCAGCAGCCGTAGTACGTCAGGCCCCAACGCTCGAGGTATCGCATCTCGTGGCGGAGCGCGAATTCCCAATGCATCTGGGGCGAGACCTGCGAGAATATCTGTGCCGTCGCGCAACCCCACAGATTGCTGGCCGTTACGTGCTGCGGATCGAAGCTCTCGCCGGGCAGCTCATCGGTATAACCGTACGCCCCCGAGCCGACTCGCGTGTTGTCGTTGTTGGGAGTAAGAAGGTTGAGTTCTTCCCACTGGTCGAGACGGTCTATGTAGACGTCGACCAGGCGAGAGACGATATCGTTTACCATCTGCGGGCGGAGCACCAGGTCCATCATCGCTTCCTGCACGCCCCACCAGCGGATCAACTCGTCCCAGGGCGAGAACCACATGCCTTTGATGCCTTCCTTGCGGATGGGCATGATATCGCCCATCGCGTCGCACATCATCTCGTATCGCTGCTCGGTGGCGTCTTCATCGTGAGTGATCGCGGTGTTGGCGATCTTCTCGATGTCCTCGGGCTCGATGATCTGGCGATGGAACTTTCGCGAGACGACATCGCTTTCAGGATCGGTTATGGCGACTTCGACATCCTCGTCGAGTCCGAACCCCGTATCTTCGATAACCAGCGGGCAGGAGATGTAGTTGCTTACGATCATGTCGCCGGGCATGTGGCGCCACTGGTAGATCGTCTTCCGCATATCATCTTCGAGTTCGCGGCGGAACGGGTCTTCGCACTTAAGCGTCAGTTCGTCATCGACGTTCATCTCGTGCCACGGGATCTCGTTCATCCAGACCATGGGGCGCTCGTTTTGGAGCTTGTTGACCCGCGCCCACATCGCGGCCTTTTCGGCATGTATGTCGAGTGCAGCGATTTCGGCAAGGTCGCCTGCCAGCGCCCTGAGTACCTCGCGGTCTGTATTCGAGACTTTCATTTGGTCTTCGCTTTGGTTGTTTTTCGCTTTCTTCCCGATCCGCCGACCTTGCGCGAACTGCGCAGCGACTCGGGATTCTCGGAGATGTCGGTAGTCTTTCGTTTACCTGCGAGGGTGTCGGCGATTCGCTTGATCGAGTGTTTGACGTAGCTCTCGGACAAGTCGATCCCGAAGTACTTGCGTTTGAGCCTTGCCGCGACCACGCACGTTGTCCCCGAACCGCTGAACGGGTCCATGACCAGGTCGCCGGCGTCCGAGGAAACCTTGATGATCCGCTCGAGCAGCCTCTCGGGCATCTGGCACGGATGCCACTTGACGCGTTCGTTGAACGTTCCGCACACGCGGGAAAAACTCCAAACGTCGTCGGGCAGTTTGCCCTTGGGATTCGCCCGGGCGTCGGCGTAGGTCGTCTGGCGGGCTGACGGTATCCGCACATCCATATCGTTGAACGTTATCGCCTTGTGGTCGGTGGTCTTGGTCCAGTAGAACAGGTGCGTGTGGCTGCGGGCGAACTTGGTTTGCGTGTTCTGCCCGAATGTGTAATGCCATACCACCCAGTTACGCAGATTCAGCCCGAGTTTCCGCCCGATCATGCGGACCTCCGCGGCGTAGTCGTCGCCGATGGCGATCCACATCGTTCCGGTGTCTTTCAGTACGCCGGCGCAGGCAGCCATCCACTTCTCGGTCCAGCGGTAGTACTCGTCGTATGCCTTCTTGTCTTCGTAGACATCGTACTTGTATCCGATGTTGAATGGCGGGTCCGCGAAGATCAGATCGACCTTCGGCAGGAGCGACTGGCCGAGGATCTTGGTGCAGTCGCCGGCTACGATGGTATCGGGCTCTATCATAATCCGAGATGATACCGCAAACCCGCCCGTGGCGCAAGGGCATTCGTGAAATCCCGCGGGGCCATCGCATCTGAAACCTCTTCTGTCAGGATAGTCAACCATTAACAGGGTGGCGACTCTTTTCAAAACAATTGCAAATCGTCTGCCCCTACGGGACAATGGGAAGCTGGAGTGCGGTTTGTCTCTCGGTTCCGGAAATCACCCCGCAGTAAGGATTACCTGATGCCTATAACAAAATCAAACGCTTGGCTTTGCACGATAATTCTCTTGGCGATTGCTGCTTTGACCGCGCCCGCACCGGCCGCTGATGCGAAAAAGGACGCCCAGGCGAAGAAAGCCAGGAAAGCCGAAGCCAAACCGCCGAAGCGACAAATGCTGTTCAAGATCTTCTCGCCGATAATGCGTAATCTCGGGTCCTGCAATCTGCAGAAAGCGACGGTTGTTTCCGGACCGGTGGCGATGAAGATGACCAACAACCAGAAGCCCGGCAAGCAGTGGCGAGTGTGCCTGGGCCAGAGCGAATTCAAAGTCACTATCGAAGATTCGACGGGCCTCAAACTCAAAGACGCGCTGACTTACGCCGAGCGAATCCCCGTTGCGTACCGTCGCGCCCTGGAGGTGGTCTCCGAGGGCAAGAAGGCCGGGCTGGCGTTCTATAAAACCCTCGGCGGAGCCTCGGCGCACGGAGGACAGAGCTACCTCAACATGATCCCTCTCAAAGTGGACCGTGCGACCAGCGTAATTGTTCATGAGGCCGGGCACATACTCGAACAACGCGCCCGCAACACGGACAAGGATATCCTGAAAAAATGGGCCGTCGCGATCGAAGCCGACAATATCGATGTCTCGAACTACGGTAACAAGGTCAGCCACGAAGACCTGGCCGAGTTCGCGCGTCTCTATGCGTTCTGCATCGATTACGCTGTGGGGCGAAACATGAAAAACGAACTGAAGAAACTCTCGCCCAAACGTTTTGAACTCTGGGAGCAGATGCTGAAGCTCTCCAAGGCGCTGCCCACTCTGCATCTCGACGTGGAGTTCAATCCGCTCGGCGGTCCGCTGCACCAGGGCAAGGGCAACTCCGACAAGGCGAAGGTCAAGATCATCTCCGGGCCGACGAAAGTCCAGATGCGGCAGTACGTCCGAAGCAAGAACAAGGTCGTGACAATAGACGCTAAACAGTGGCTCGTCAGCCTGGGCGATACGAAATTCAAGATCACGTTCGAAGACACCAAAATGAAGCTCAAGCTCAAAGATGCGGTTAAACTGGTCGAAACCCTTCCGCCGCCTTATCGCGCGGGTCTGGCGGCCACTTCGGAGAAGAACGAAACCGGCCTGACGATCTACAAGGGCGGATGCGCGTATGGCGTACCGGATCGAATCGGCATGGGCGGACACAACCTCAGCGCAACGACGCTCGCCCACGAATGCGGACATACGATTGACCAGAAATCTCGCGAGTTCGACAAGAACATCATGTCCAAATGGGGCTTGGCGAAGATTCGAGACGGCGTGAGCGTGTCGGGTTACGGTAACGGTCCGATCCACGAGGACCATGCCGAGTTCGCAAGGCTCTACGCGATCAGCCTGGCCCATAGCCCCAAGTATTTGGCGAAGCTCAAATCGCTCGCCCCGACACGATACGCTGTGTGGGAGCGCATGCTGGTTTTGACCGGCGGTATGGACGCCAAAGACGCGTCCCCCGCCCCGAAATTCGATTTCGACGCCGAACTGAAGAAACACGTGGCAACTCACGAAAAGATGAAACCGAACCTCAAGAAAGTCCGCGAAACCATCAAGGGACTGCAGAACGGCGCCAAGGGATAAGTTCAAGAACGGTGATCCCCGGACCACCCACGCCCTGCACCCAGAATCAGGTTTCCTATCAGTTAACCAAACGTCACCAACAGAGCCCCCAGCACGGCCGCACAGATCGCCACCCCTCGCAGCCAGGTGATGCGCTCCTTGAGAAACCAGGCGGCAAAGAGGAAAACGAAGATGTTACTGGTCTGGTTGAGGGCGGCGGCAGTGGAGGCCTGGGTGTATTTCATGCCGGCTATCCATAGGAGCATGGCCACGTATCCGCCCAAAAACGATCCCCACACCGTGTACTTCCAACTCCGGGCACATATCATGGACTTGATAATGGTGCGCCTCCGGGGGTGAATCAGGAGATGGACGCCCAACCCCAGCAAGCCGCCAATGAGACGGACTCCCGTGGCCCAGAAGACCGGTGATCGATTCAGTAGCGGTTTGACCATCACAATGCTGATTCCCATGACGCCCATCGCCCCCGCGCAGCAAATGACACCCAGGATCAGGTCGTGGCGGTTCACTGCGCCTCTGCCCTTGAGGCTGGTGGCCGTCAGCACCGCCGAGATGATCAGTAAGACCCCCAATACCTGAACCCACCCCAGCGATTCGCCAATGAACAGCACGGAGAACAGAATAATGAACGGGCTGTACGTGCAGTTTACGATCGAGGACAACCCGGCGCCCAATAGGTTGAGCCCCTTGAAAACAAGGGAGTCCGCAATGGCAATACCAATGGCGCCACTGAACAGGAGCAGGGCGTAATCAGCCCACGAGGCCGAATAGTAAAAGGATTCTGAGTGCAGAAAACCGATGGGCAGCACCAGCACTATCGCCAACGTACTCTTAAACGTATTCAGGGCGATTGGATGTACCGATTCCCCGCTCCTCTTGAAGAGGATGACGGAAAAGGCCCAGACGATAGCCGCGCCCAGTGCATATAGTTCACCGATATATGGAATAGCCCGATCTCCGAGAACAAGCGTTTGGCCAATGCAAGGTGTGTTATACCATGGTTCTCTTGGGGCTTAAACCCCTCACCGGCGGTAGATCCTCCACTGTCGTTTACAGATATCCGCCCAATCGCTGACAAGCCCAAGGCCGCCGGGGTTCCGCACCGTTGCATCAGATTGAGAAAACCGTAAGATATGCGTTAGCGATAAACCCGCGCCCCGTTGCGGACAATCCTTGCCCCCCTTTACCAGGAGATTTCGACATGACTACGAGAACCCGGACCAATCGACGAGCGGCTCGACGACAATACATCTGCGCGATCTTGGGCGCGGCGATTCTGTGCTTCGCGGCGGGGGAACTACTGGCGAAAACACCCACCGCGGTCGAGTTTCCCGAACTGGTAACCCATTTCAAGCCGTTCGATCCTTACGTCTGCGGCAACTCGATTTCTGTGGGTGGAACTGTCGCGTTCGATTCGACCGCCTCGAAGAAGGCGTGCAGCTTGATCGGCGCCGAGTCGCGCATTTTGACGTTCGAGGAAAACGCCCGTTTTCTTTGCCTGACCGCACAGAGATCGAAGTCCCCCAAGTTCGTCCGGCGGGTCATCTTGATAAAACCATCGACCCTGATCGTGGACGACGTTGCGTCAGACCTTCCGCCGAATCGCGCGTTGCGTTGGCAATTGTCGTCTCGCAATGCGCCGACACGCGCCGATGGGCAATTGGTCTTCGCCGACGCCAACGGGAAGCTTGTCTGCTCGACGCTCTGGCCGGCCAGGAAGGCGCCTTCATGGACCGTGGCGAAACAGGCCAAACCCGTTGCACGAAGCCATGTCGAAATAAAACCGGCCCGGGGCGTCAAGGTAGTGCGATGCCTGCACGTGCTGTCAGTTGGCGCAAAACAAGACAAAGCCGCTCCGATCAAGACAACCATCACCAATAAGGCCGGAGTTCTCACGTTGACGCTCGTTGCCAAGGGCGATACGTATCGGTTTGAACTGCCTCGCCCTGGAACCGATGCCGGAACGATCGAAGTAACATCCGCCGACGGCAAGGTCGCGGTTCCGCTTCGCCCCTTGCCCTCAGGCGTCCTGCCGCATGGCCCGGCTGGCATGAAGCTGATCGACCGCTGGGACAAAAAGTATCGCAAGGGGCGATGGGCGCCGTGGAACAGCGATCTGCCGGCGGCCCCGGTGTTGCAGGAGGCTATCAAGAAAAAGGAGATCAAACCGTGCCGCACCGTCGTGCTCGGATGCGGATCGGGCTCCAACGCCATCTTCCTGGCCAAGAACGGTTTCGACGTCACCGCCATCGACATTGCTCCAAGCGCACTGGGCATCGCCATGGCCGACGCCAAGAAGGCCGGCGTAAAAGTGCGATGGGTGCTGGCCGACGTGCTGAAGCTGCCCGAGTCGAAAACGTACGACTTGATTTTCGATCGCGGTTGCTACCACAACGTGCGTTACGTAGACGCGGCCGGGTTCGTGGCGTCGATGAAACAACTCACGCGTCCGGGATCGCGCTGTTTTGTCTTTTCGCGCAATGAAGACAGTGCTCCGGGCATTCGCGAAAAGACGATGCGAGACGACTTCTCAGAGCTGTTCGACTTCGAGTGGCTCCGCAAGGCGACGATGCATACCGGCATAAACGGCAGAAACCACCACGACGCATGGTCGGTCATGCTGCGTCGAAAAGGGAAGAAATAGGCGATTCTTGCGGGTTCTCTTACCAGTGGGCTCTTGACGGGCCCGAGGTCAATTAGTAAACCCCTGGCCGGCGGTTTGTCCTGTCGGAGATTTTGAGCGTAGTCGAAGGGACCACCCAGGCACGTACACGCGGAATCAAATTCCCTATCAGTCTTTGACAAGAATAAAAAACGGGTCAGAACTACCGTATCTTCTATAGTTCTTATCCTTCTTGCGCTCCATCAAGAAGCTTCCGCCGCAGCCGCATGCCCTCCAAACCATGGTACGTCAGCAGCACCGCGCCGACCGCCGCGTGGCGGTCGAACATCTCCGCGATCACCCGCTCCTCGCCCGGCCAGGGGTACGCAAAAATCACGTCGAAATCTTCCGGATCCAGCGCCATCTCGTCATACGCGTTGGCCCCACCCATGGCCAGCCACGCCAGTTCGCCCGCGTCGTCGGCGCAGACGTCGCCGCCGGGCGGGATGAAGTTGCCGCACACGAAGTTCACCGGCAGATCGAACTCGTCGGCCAGCGCCTCCGACGCGGCCACCAGATCGCGATCGATCTCGATCCCCCACGCGTCGAACTCGAGCATCGCCGCCAGCGACGCCACCACGCCCAGCCCGCTGCCCCACTCGCAGAACGTGTTGCCCGGCGCGACGGGCCCGTCGGCGATCGCCCGCAGCGCCGAGTGGACGGCCACAAAATCGCTCGGCACGAACCCATGTCCGTTCCGGTCGCTGCGGCCGTCGAGATACTCGTTGATCCGCCGATCCGCTTCGCGCAGGAAGGCCGATTCCTCATCGCCCAGCCCTACCAGCGCGTCGGGTAAGTTCACGTCCACTAATGACATCCCGTCATTGTATCAGAAGACCGGACGGGGGTATAGGGCGTCGAAGGTCCTCCCGTCCGGCCTGCCCGTGGATACACTCATGCTGGAATAGTACACGCTGTCAGATAGTGACGACGATCCGCTTTCTGTTGCAGGCGGAACCTGTGGTGCTGGGTGAATTCCAAAAGGTCATAGATCATGCCGACATGAGGCCCCCCGAAAACGTGAGACTGCTTTCATCCCAGTTGCTACCAGGGCGTACAAGCGATAGTCTCAGAATGTTGATCGTCAGTTCGATTCGGACATGGCGCATGGCTTGCGAACCGGCACGCCCAGGCAAGCCTATACACGCCCAGCCGGTTTTCGGCAAAAAACAAGACCAACCGTAAGTGGCTGGCCTTGTAAGGACTAACGAACACGCGTGGCAGGATTCGAACCTGCAACCTCCGGTTCCGTAGACCGAAGGTGAGCAAGTCCTGATCGAATCCGAGCCCAAAGGCGGGGCTCCGCTCTCGGCCGTTTCACCTGCTCTGCTACCGACTTGACAAAGATTTGCTCATGGATCTCCCCTGAATTCAGAGTCCCCCGGATCCCTGTCCGATCCCAATCTCTGTTTCGCCGGTGGATTCGGTATTCTTACGTGGTCGGTTTGAGTTGCGTGTCGAAGATGAGGTCGAGCTTGCCCGGTTTTGGGGTGGGCAAGTCGGCGTGGCATCTGGTGCATTTAGGCTGATTCAAGCCGCGGGCTTTACCGCATGCGGGACATTTTATTATGGGGGTGTGATTGAGCGCAAGATAAGTCAAGAGGCCTGCGACGCTGAACAGGGCTACAAATACAAGCCAGAATATGAATGCTGCGAGCGAGGTTCGGCGGGGTATCGCGTACCACGCGGCAAAGCCTGTCATTAGCGCTGCTAGCAGCAAGTTCCACAGGCCGAACTCGGGCCTCAGCTCGGTCAGGCCCAGGAGAGCATCGCGCACTATATCGATCGGACGCGGACTGTAATTGGCTATCCAGATTCGTCGGGCCAGGGCGCTGTACAGGATGTCATATAACGGCGGAGAGAACTGGGTGACGGCGTGGCGGGCTTTGCGCCAAGCAGCCCTGCGGCCTGCAAGTTGAGGTTTTTGGCCGGGTAAGGTCCATTCGAATTTATTCAGCAAGTCGAGCCGACCCTGGTCGTCAACACGATATAGTGCGAAGCGCTGCTTCCTCGGCTTGACCCTGTACTCGTCCCACCATTGCTCGTACGCTTCCCGCGACTTGAAGCTTGTGGGCGTATCGCCCGTATTGAAATGGACGCGGTTCAGAAAAACGCCTTCCTCAGTAGCGGCGAATCGGCAGTAGTTATTGTGCGACAGCCCCCAGTCTTCCGTAGGCGTGATAGTAATCCGCCGGACCGGGTCGCTCAATACAATGTGCTGCTTACCGTCCCAGGTCCGGCAATACAGGAGAGGTTTGTACTTATGCTTCGATTCGGCGACGCGAGGTTTACCGGCGCCCCAGGTATGTATGTTCACGCTTTCGATGTCGGCGTCGTCGTATGCGAAGAGCTGCGTGACTTCTCTCTTTTCGAAATTGATCCGATAGACACTTCTGCTTGCCTGCCATAATACGACAGGACTGTGCGAATCTTCGGGGCACCATGAAAGGAAACCTCTTGACTCTCCGAAGGGCTTGGCGTGGGATTTTGACTCTGTAAATCCGTTTGCCCCGATATAGCCTATGCGCGCCCCGCGAATCTCATAGCCTACGAAGTGGCTTGCACCCCGAAATTTGATCCAGGTGTTATGAGAGTTTCGAGTAGACTT
>CAZSLS010000027.1:0-46600 GCA_964607575.1 uncultured Planctomycetaceae bacterium
AGCAAACGCGGCAAGGTGGCGCAACAAAAGCCTCCCCAAGTGATCTGCTAACTAGAGCAAAATGGGCCTCGGTCATCCGGCAGCATGACCGAAGGTCGCCCCCGGACGAATATGACGCGAAGGAGCTTATAGAGATGCCACCAGAATACAGCAACGTACCTGAATTAGCTTACGATTGGATGATCGCAGCCTACTTCTTCTTGGGAGGCCTGAGCGCCGGAACCTTTCTGTTCTCGGTGGCGACGACCTACTGGAAACAGGAGTTTCGACCGCTGGGCAAGCCCACGGCCATTCTCACCCCTGTCATACTGGCTGTCGGTATGCTCATTCTGTTGTTCGATCTCGGACAGCCCACGCGAGCATGGCGGTTGTTTACATCCCTGAATGTAACTTCCGCGCTGTCCTGGGCGGCGTGGATACTGAACGTATTCGCCGTCTTCAGCGTGCTGTATGCTTGGGTACTCATCAAGAACAACCCCGAGCAGGCTAAGAAGTTTGCTTATATGGGCGTGCCTTTCGCCATTATGGTCGCTTCGTACACGGGTATGCTCCTGGCTCAGGCGCCGGGCAGACCGTTGTGGCATAGTGCTATGATACCAGTGGTGTTCCTGAACGGCGCACTGGCATCGGGCATAGCTTTGGGCCTGTTGGTTTCAAGGGGGCAACTGGGCGCAGCACAGGCGAACCTGGGGAAACTCCTGGGATATCTCGTCCTGCTGGAGCTGGGATTGCTCGTAGTGGAACTGTTCGTCCTGTTCAACAGCGGTGGAGAAGGAGCAGGCGCCGCGGCGGGGCTTCTTACGGGAGCGTACGCATTACCGTTCCTCGGTATCGTGGTCGTTCTGGGCATAATCATACCGGCAGCGCTTCTTCTTAAGAGCAAAGCGCCGGCCTTACAGATGGTCGCCTCGGTGTTGGTCCTGATCGGGATATTCACGATGCGATACGTGGTCGTCGTTGGCGGCCAGACTATTAGCGGTTGAAGGGATGCAAACTAATGGATAATAAGCACAGCAAACGAACCGAGTCGGACAGCAAGACCACCATTTCCCGTCGCGGCCTGCTTAAGGCCGGCGGCGTCGGCGCCGTCGTCGGCGTTGTCGGCGAGACAGCACTAGCCGGTAAGTCCGGCGGGTCCAAGTCGCTGAAAGGCGCGAATCTGGCGATGGTGATCGACATGCAGCGCTGCACCGGGTGCGGTGGATGCCTGATCAGTTGCAAAAGCGAGAACAACATTCAGTCTGGCGTGACGTTCGCCAAGAAGATCGTCAAGACAGTGGGCACGTTCCCGAACGTCCGTTTCGAGTTCATCCCAACGCTCTGCAACCACTGCGAGAACCCGCCCTGCGCCCGCGCGTGTCCCACCAAGGCCATGCACAAGGACGAAGAATGCGGTAACATCACGATGCACACGCCGGAATTATGCATCGGTTGCAAGACGTGCATGGCGATGTGCCCGTACGGCGTAATCTCGCGGAACACCAAGGAAACCCACCGGTTCTGGCGGCGAAAGACCGCGACGATCGAGGGCTGCACTTCGACCCCGGCGGAAGTCACCGCGAAGGTCAAGGGCGACGTCATTCCGCACTACAACCCCGACAAGGAAGACTCCGCGAAAGGCGCCGGGCTGCGCTACAAGGGCATCGTCGAGAAGTGTACGTTCTGCGACCACCTGGTCAAGAAGGGCAAACTGCCCTTCTGCGTGGAATCCTGCCCGGCCGATGCGAGGATCTTCGGCGATCTGAACGATCCCAACAGCGAAGTTACCAAGCTCCTGAACAGATATCGCCCTTGGCGTCTGAGAGAGAATCTCGGGACCGAACCGAAGGTGTTCTACGTTCGCGAATTCAACCCGGGCGGTTACCCGAGGACCAAGGGAAGCCTGTAGCAAACAGCGCGATCATTAACAATTGACTCGCTAGAGACGAGATCACGAAGGAATAGACTATGAGCACGCAAGAAAAAAGTTTAACTCGCGGCGATTTCATGAAGGGCGCGGTTCTCGCCGGTGTCTCGCTGGCGATGGGCGCCTCACTCCGATCACTGAAGGCCGCCGTCGCGCCGCCAAAGAAGACCTCAAGCGAGGGCACGTGGCATCCGACGACCTGTCAGGGCTGCACGTCCTGGTGTTCGGTCCAGGTGCTGATCAAGGACGGGCGCGCGATCAAGGTTCGAGGCAATCCCAACTCGAAAGTCAATCTGGGCAACTGCTGCTCCAAGAGCCATCTGGCCATCCAGCAGTTGTACGATCCCGACCGCCTCAAAACGCCCATGAAGCGCACAAACCCCAAGAAGGGGCGAGACCAGGACCCGAAATTCGTCCCCATCACCTGGGATGAGGCGCTGGGAACCATCGCAGACAAGATCCTCGAACTCCGCAAGAACGGCGAATCCCACAAGTACATGCTCATGCGGGGCAGGTACAGCTACATGCGGGACATAATCTACGATCGCATGACCAAAATCATCGGTTCGCCGAACAACATCTCCCACAGCGCGATCTGCGCCGAGGCCGAGAAGTTCGGTCCGTACTACACCGAAGGCGAGTGGGGTTATCGCCAATACGACGTTCGCAACACACGATACATGCTGCTGTGGGGCGCCGATCCGCTGTCGGCAAATCGCCAGGTTTCGTACTATCTGAGCCAGTGGGGCGATGCGATAAACCGCGCCACGACCGTAGCGATCGACCCGCGTTTCTCGGCCACCGCCGCCAAAGCCGACGTCTGGATGCCCATCATCCCCGGACAGGACGGGGCTCTGGCGGTCGCTTTCGCACACGAGATTCTCGCCAACGGACTGTGGCACAAGCCCTTCGTGGGCGATTTCAAGGAACCTGCAGAAGGCGAAACTACAGAGAAGAAGAAATTTGTTCCCGGACAGGTCGTCGCTGAAGAGGATTTCGAGGAGAAACACACCAACGGTGTGGTCAAGTGGTGGAACCTCGAGTTGAAAGACAAGACCGCCGAATGGGCCGCCGAGAGAACCGGCCTGGCCGCAGACCAGATCCGCAAGGTCGCCATCGACTTCGCCAAGGCTGCGCCCAACGTGCTGTGCTGGGTCGGCGGCGGACCGGCGATGCAGGTTAGGGGCGGATACACGTCAATGGCCGCACATGCCCTCAACGGACTGGTCGGCGCAGTCGACAACGTTGGCGGGACATTGAAAGCCAACAAGGAATATACCGGTAAGTTCCCCGCCCCCGACGATTTTATGGACGAAACGGCCAAGGCGGGCAAGGGCAACAAGAAGATCGACCAGCGAGGCACGAAGGCTTTCCCCGCCCTGAAGAAGGGCCAGCCAGGAAGCGCCGTGGTGACCAACAACGCCGCCGACGGTATCCTCAACGACGACCCGTACGACATCAAGGTCGCCATCGGATACATGAACAACTTCGCGTTCTCCTGCCCCCAAACCGATCGCTGGGAACGGGCCATGGCGAAGATACCCTTCTCAGTACACGTAACGACCCACGCATCGGAACTGACGCACTTTGTCGACATCGTGCTGCCCGCGACGCACCACATGTTCGAGAAATACGGCTACGTGAAGTCCCATGCCAACGGATATCGGCACGTTACGCTGCTCCAACCGTCGATCAAGCCGGTCTGGGAAAACACCAAGGCCGATGAGACGGAGTTCCCCTGGGCCCTGGCCGAGAAACTGGCAGAGAAGGGCTTTACCAATCTCCTGGATCACTACAAGACATACAAGGACCCCGAAACAGGAAAGGCGCCGACCAACGAAAAGGAGTTCGCCCTGTACGCTCTGAAGTACGCGACGCAGGGACTCTGGGATCCCGCCAAGTACCAGGGCGGGGACAAGTTCAGCGGTTGGAAGGCCTTCAGCGAAGCTGGCGTCTGGAATTCCAAGCCCTACAAATTCCGCGGCAGGTGGGGCAATATGAAGACCAAGACCAAGAAGTTCGAGTTCTACAGCGAGACCCTCAAAGCCGCCCTGACCGCCCATGCTGAAAAGAAGGAGATAACCATCGACGAGGCCCTGAGCCTCTGCAAGTACCAGGCCAAGGGTGAGCAGGCGTTCATACCGCACTACGAAGAGCCCTTCCAATGGGGCGACGAGAAAGAATTCCCCTTCGTCCACGTGGACTACAAGTCACGCATCAACCGCGAAGGACGGACCGCAAACTGCGCGTGGTATCAGGAATTCAAGGATCTTGACCCGGGCGATGAATCCTGGGAAGACGTGGCGAAACTCAATCCCATTGACGCCAAGCGGCTGAAGATCAAGAATGGCGACCGGATCAAACTGATCTCTAAGACCGGTGAACTTGAGTGTGGCGCCAAACTCTGGGAAGGCGTCAGACCCGGAACGGTTGCCAAATGCTACGGACAGGGCCACTGGGCCTACGGGAGCGTCGCGGCCAAGGAGTTCGGTAAGAAGCCCAGAGGCGGAAACAACAACGATATCATCCCCGCCGACTACGACCGCCTCAGCGGATCGACGGCGTTCTACGGCGTGACCAGAGTTAAGGTGGTAAAAATCTAGTGGAGCAGCTCCTTTTGCAAGCAGGCCACAGAGCCGACGCCTACAGGATACTCGCCGAGTGCTATCATAGCCCCGACGACGAGTTCCTGCAGGCGCTCGGCGGCCTGGAGGTAGGGCCAAACGCCGCGGTAGACCAACTCGTCCACGCCGCGGCGACCGTCGACCTCGAGAAACTCCAGATCGATCACGCCCGGCTCTTCATCGGACCATACAAACTTCTGCCCCCCCCTTACGGGTCGATCTACCTCGAGGACGGCGCCCTGATGGGAAACTCGACGATGAATGTCGAGGACTTCTACCGCAAGGAGGGCATGGAGGCCTCCGGCCAGGAGGTGCCTGACCATATAACCGCGGAGTTGGAGTTCATGTGCGTCCTGATCGCCAGGGAATCCGAAGCCGCAAAAACTGACGATACCGAGTCGGTCGACAACTACCGACAGAAGCAAAAGACCTTCCTGAGCATCCACCTTGGCGCGTGGATCGCGGAATTCACCGACAAGATTCGGCAGGAAGCCCAAACCGAGTTCTACAAGACCCTCGGATGTGTCACCGAGCAGTTTCTGCGCCAAGACATTGAGTTGCTCTCGGCGGACCATTGAACATTACCGCCCCCCACCGAACCGGACAGGTAGCTCGCATATGACGTCGATAAGCCCCAGGAAGGCCTGGAAGACCATTATCGAATACGTTCGCCCGCTCGCCTCGGTCCGCATCCCATTGATCGAGGCGTTAGGCGCGTGCCTGGCTCGCGACGTTCGCGCCGACAGGGACCTCCCCCCCACCGATCGTTCCGCAATGGACGGGTTCGCCCTGCGCAGCGGCGATATTGACGCGCCGCCGGCGTCGCTTCGCCTGATCGGGGAGTCGACCGCCGGAGGCGCCAGACGCCCGAATGTCTCGCCCGGGGTCTGCGTGCGAATCATGACCGGCGCGGTAGTCCCCCGCGGAGCCGACACCGTGGTGAAAGTCGAGGAGACCGCCGAAGCCGACGGGCAGGTAACATTTTCCGCACCGGCGACGCGCGGTGTGCACATCCGCAGGCGGGGAGAAGTCGCAGCCAAAGGCGACGTGATCCTGACCGCAGGTACTGTTCTGGACCCCGCGCAGGTTGGTCTCTGCGCCGCGGTCGGAAAGCAATGGGTGTGGGTCCATCGGCGACCGAGCGTCGCGATCCTGTGTACCGGTAAGGAGTTGAAAGGCCTCGCCGAAAAGGTCAAACCCCATCAACTGAGAAATTCAAACGGTCCGGCGCTGCAAGCCGCACTCATCGACGCCGAACGCATCGAGGCCAGGCAGCAAATCATACCCGACGACCCGGTGATACTGGCCGAGAAGTTGAAGGCGGCCGTAAACGCCCACGACGTCGTGATCCTCACCGGAGGGGTATCGGTCGGAAAATACGATTTCGTTCCCGGCGCCGTCGAACAGATCGGCGGCGCCATCCGTTTTCACGGCGTGAGAATGAAGCCAGGCGGACCCCAGCTTTACGCCACGCTCAGCGGTAATCGCCACATCTTCGGACTACCGGGCAACCCGCTTTCGGCGCTCAACGGGCTGCACGAACTCGCCCTGCCGGCTATCAGGAGAATGTCCGGACTGCCCGCCAATGCATGCAGGCCAATCCTCCACCTTCCGCTCGACACCGCCGTTCGCGTAAAAGGCGCGCGATGGGAGTACGTACTCGCACGCCTCATCGACTCACCCGGCGGTTCGCGCCTGCGGCCGCTCAGGTCCACCGGATCCGGCGATCTCGTCGCCGCCGCGCAGGCCGACGGCGTAATCCTCGTACCGCGCAACGTCGCGAAAGTCCCCGCCGGACAAATCGTAGAATTCCGCCCATGGCGAACGCTTCTCTGATCCGCCGCCCTCACCGCCCAGGCGGCGGAAATTCGCCCTTGCTCTTTGGCACGAGCAAGTGTACCATTCTCATCAACACGAACGGATTCCGGGCAGATGAGAAAGAAGCTCACCGCCAAACAAGTCCAAACCGCTATCGACACGCTCTATGGAGCGGTCGAAAAGCAATTGCCCTCCGATCGCCCTATTGCAGTAATCGGTATAAGAACCCGCGGTGAAATTCTCGCCACCAGGCTGGTCCAGCGCATGAGCCGCGAACATCCCGAACTGAGTATCAGCCACGGCGTACTCGATATAACCTTCTATCGCGACGATCTCTCCCGGCAGCGCGGGGCGCCGCTCGTCCGCGCTACCGAAATTGACTTCGATATCGACGACACCTGGATGCTGCTGGTTGATGACGTACTGGCCACCGGGAGGTCCGTCCGGGCCGCCCTGGGCGCCATTCACGACTTCGGACGCCCACAGGTCGTTCGCCTCGCGGTGCTCATCGACCGCGGCGGAAGGGAACTGCCTGTATCGGCGGATTTCATCGGAAAGAAACTCACTGCCGGACCGGATACGCGAATTCAGGTCAGGCTAAGGGAACATGATGACCAAGAAGGCGTCTTCCTCGTCGAACGCAACTCCGAGTAATTCCAAGAGCCCCAAGTTCCTCTGGACTCGGAAAGACCTCGTGGGCCTGGACGAACTGTCCAGCGAGGAGATCGTGCATATTCTCGACACGGCGATGAGTTTCCAGGAAGTATCCACCCGCTCGATAAAGAAGATTCCCGCATTGCGGGGCAAGGTCGTAGCGCTGCTGTTCTTTGAAGATTCAACCCGCACGCGGATGAGCTTCGAACTGGCCGCAAGCCGCCTGAGCGCCGACACGGTCTTCCTGTCAGGCAAGGGATCGTCCACGTCGAAGGGCGAAACCACGCTCGATACGGTCAGAAACGTAGAGGCCATGGGAGTCGACGTGTTCGTGATCCGTCACTCCCAGAGCGGGGCGCCGCACCAGTTGGCGCCCAAGATCAACGTACCGATCATCAACGCCGGAGACGGGCAGCACGAGCACCCGACCCAGGCCCTGCTGGACATGTTCACCATCCGCCAGCGACTCGGTACGCTCGACGGCGTGAGGGTCGCTATCGTCGGCGATATCGCCCACTCCCGCGTGGCCCGCAGCAACATAATCGGCTTGCGGAAACTCGGCGCCGAGGTCGTGGTCGTCGGACCGCCCACACTCGTGCCATCGACCATTACAGCTATGGGGTGCGAAATCTCGCACAGCCTCGACGACGTCCTCGGCGAAGTGGACGTCATAAACATGCTGCGAATCCAATTTGAACGGTTCGCCAGCAACCTGTTTCCATCCCTGCGGGAATACAGCAGCCTGTTCGGTATGAACGCCGACCGGCTCGCACAATGCCGCAAAAACGTCCTGATAATGCACCCCGGACCGATAAACCGGGGAGTCGAACTCACCAGTGAAGTCGCAGACGGACCCAGTAGTTGCATCCTCCAGCAAGTAACAAACGGACTGGCGGTGCGAATGGCTGTGTTGTACCTGGTCAGCCGCAGCAGGGACTAAAAACGCGAACCGGATTTGCATATGATCGATATTCTCATAACAAACGGGCGTGTGATCGACCCCGCCTCCGGGCGGGACGAGATCGCAAACGTGTCGGTAGCCAACGGATTCGTCAGCAAGATCGGCAAGACCGCTCCAAAGGCCCGCCGGACCATAGATGCATCAGGCAAGATCGTCTGCCCCGGACTGATCGACCTGCACGTCCACTGCCGCGAACCCGGACACGAAGAGGAAGAGACCATCGCCACCGCCGCTTCTTCGGCAGTGGCGGGAGGTTTCACCACCATCTGCGCCATGCCCAACACCCACCCTCCGCAGGACGACGAAACGTCAATTCTCTACGTACTGCAGCGGATGGCCCGGGCGGGCAAGGCGAGGGTCCTTCCTGTCGGATGCATCACAAAGGAGAGCGAGGGAAAAGAACTCGCCGAAATGGGCATGATGCACGAAGCCGGCGCGGTGGCTTTCACCGACGACGGAGTCGGTGTCGCCGGCGCCACGGTAATGCAACGGGCCCTGCAGTACGCCAACATGATAGGCGTAGTCATCATGCAGCACTGCCAGGACCCCGACCTGTTCGGGGGCGTCATGAATTCAGGAGCGGTCGCCGTCAGATTAGGCTTGAAGGGAATCGCCGCCTCCGGCGAGGAAATAATGCTCAGGCGCGACATGGAACTGGTCAAACGTACGGGGGCAAAGTACCACGCCATGCATCTTTCTTCCGCCGGGTCGGTTGAGATCGTCCGCCAGGCCAAAGCCGAAGGCCTGCCCGTGACGGCCGAAGCGACCCCGCATCACTTGCTGCTGACCGATGCAGCGTGCATTGAATTCGATCCGAACTACAAGATGAACCCGCCGCTGCGATCGGCAGACGATGTCGAGGCTTTACGCCGGGGCGTAGCCGACGGAACGATCGACTGCCTGTCAACCGATCACGCGCCACACTCCAAGGAAGAAAAGGAAAAGGAGTTCGCCCTGGCGCCGTTCGGTATAGTTTCTCTTGACTGCGCCCTGGCCTTGTACGCCAGGGCATTGGTACACAGCGGTCTGATGGGCTGGGGGGAAATGCTCGCCAGACTGACCGTCAACCCCGCCGGAGTCATAGACCCGACGCTGGGCCTGCTGCAGGAAGGCGCCCCGGCGGACATCACGATAATCGATCCCGACAAACTCTGGACGGTCAATGTCAACAAGTTCGCGTCGAAGGCGAGAAACTGTCCATACCACGGATGGAAACTCAGGGGTCGCCCGACGGCAACAATCGTTGGTGGCGAAGTCAAGTTTGAGCTATAGCACACCTTACATATACCCGAAAGAGAATACCTTCTTGTTTTGCTGGAAAAATCCTCTCCGGTTCGCTATAATATTATCTGAATCAGCACTTTTCTGGATACGGTAGGCGTGTCGAATTCTTCGACACGCCGAGGGAGTGGGAATGGAAAACAATTCAAACGAACGCAGGCAGCACAAACGCCACAAGCTGGTATGCCCGATTACCCTGTTCGGACGAGGCGGGCAGGTGCTTGTCAAGGCCACCACGACCGATCTGTCCCACGGGGGAACGTACGTAACCGTTGTCCAGGATATCATCGACGATGTGGAACACGTGAACGTGGCATTCTCGATCCCCCGCACTTCCGAAGAACACCAGATGGAGGGATTCGCATCCAACGCAAAGGTACTTCGGCAGGAACCGACAGACGACGGGGTTCACGTCGGTCTCGCGCTGCAGTTTACCCAGCAGATGCATCTTCCCATCGAGGCCTGAGAGCAGTCTGGCGCAAATGAACGAACGAAGGTGTCTATTCACCCCGGAGATAGTATATGGCAAGTAAGAACAGAACGATTCTGATTTCAGGAGCGGGTTGTATATTGGCGGTCGCATCGCTGTGCATGGTTGCGATCAGCGCCACTCAGCGCCCCACCAAGGCCCGCCGAAAACGACCGCGGCGCAGAGATGTAGCGCTGAAAATCGGCCAGATGGCGCCTGATTTCGAGCTCTATACGCTCAAACACGCTTTGGCAATGCAGAAGAAGACCGCCGCAAAACCAGCGGTCGGGGTGAAGTCTCGAGCGACCAGTCAGCCCACGACGCAACCGGCGGAAGGCAAGGTCAGGCTTTCGTCATTCCGCGGAAAGAGACCGGTGTATCTGATTTTCGCGAGCTACACGTGACACCCGTTCAGGCCCGTAGTTGGGGCTCTGGAATCCCTGTACAAGGCGTACGGGAAAAAAGCTGAATTCCTGCTGGTCTACATTCGCGAAGCCCATCCCAGCGACGGCAGGCAGACCAGGCAGAACGTTAAAGACGGAGTTATATTCAAGCAGCCCAAGACGTTCGCAGAGCGCGTCAAGGTCGCCCACGCATGCCACCGCGGGCTCAAGATGACCATTCCCTGCCTGGTCGACGGAATCGACAACGCAGTCGACAAGGCCTACAGCGCCGCGCCGGATCGCCTGTGCGTTGTCGACATCGACGGTAAGGTCGCCTACCACAGCAAACGAGGCCCACGGGGCTTCAAACCGCGCGACGCCGAAGCGGCGATGAAGGCGGTGTTGGCCAATAACGGTAAGGTCAAGATCCCAGCGGCGCCCGCCAAGAGCAAGTAACTCGTATCCCGACCCAATCGGGCGGACCTGCAATGCGGGTCCGCCCGTTTTGACCCGATCGCCGATCTCGCCAGGAAAAAATCCTTTATTTGCGGGCAGGGGTTATGCATCATCTTCTAGACTGAAATAGCTTCCCCAATGGAGACATCGAATGAAAACTATCGGTATCGTCACCCTGTTATCCGCTTGCCTGCTCAATAGTGTCGCTCTTGCCGAAGACTGGCCCGATTGGGGCGGCGGGCACGATCGCAACATGGCCTCGGATGAAAAGAACATCCCCATGTCGTTCGGACCGGGCAAGCCCAAAGGCGATTCCCGCCAGATCGACATGTCCACAACCCGCAACGTCAAGTGGACCCTGGTGCTCGGCAGCCAGACATACGGTAACCCGGTAATCTCGGGCGGAAAAATTATCGTCGGCACAAATGACGGAATGCTCAAGGATGACCGCTTCAAGCGGACCAGGGGCGGGCTGGTGATCTGCTGCGACGCCGAAACGGGCAAAATTCTCTGGCAGCTTGTTGTCCCGAGATTTCGAACCAAAGACAGAAAGTTCAACTACGACGACCTGAATCTGGGCATCTGCAACTCCGCGGCGATCGAGGGCGACAGGGCCTATATCGTTTCCAGCCGCGGCGACGTACTCTGCCTCGACATGAACGGACAGGCCGACGGGAACGATGGATCGTTCAAGGACGAAGGCAAGTACATGGTCGACGTGGGCAAGAAACCCGCCAAGATCAACAAATCCGACGCCGACATCATCTGGCGGTATAACATGATCACCGAAGTGCCCATGAACCCGCAGGACGCTTCGAGCTGCGCGGTGATCGTTGACGGGGATTTCGTCTACGCGGGCACTTCAAACGGTGTCGACCGCGGGCACGTCAAATGCAAATACCCCGACGCGCCGAGCGTGATCGTACTTAACAAGAAGACCGGAAAGCTCCTGGCCAAAGACGACGAAAAAACCAGCAGGAACATACTGCACGGACAGTGGTCGTCACCGTCCATGGTTACGGTTGACGGGAAGAAGCTGCTTCTCTACGGCTGCGGCGACGGACTGCTATACGCATTCGAAGCCCTGACCAAGACGCCCGCAGACGGAAAGGTACTCACGCTCAAGGTCGCCTGGAAATACGACTGCAGCCCCAAAGAATACCGCTTCCACCCCAACGGTAAGAATCGCAAGTACGAAAAGAGGCACGCCAGCTACAAGAGCGGAAAACGCGGCGGAGGTCCGTCCGAAATCATCGCGACGCCCACCGTTTACAAAGGGCGAATCTACGTAGCGATCGGGCAGGATTCACGCCATGGAATGGGCGACGGGGCGCTGTCGTGCATCGATGCGGCAACTGGCAAGCGAGTCTGGATATCGAAGCTGGTCGACCGGACTATGTCGACCTGTTCGATCTCAGGCGGACTGCTCTACGTATCCGACTATTCGGGCAACCTGCACTGCTTCGATCCGGATACCGGAAAACGCCACTGGGTCCACGAGACCAAGTCGCCGCTGTGGAGTTCGACATTCGCGGTTGACGGGAAGGTCTTCCTGGGCACCGAGAACAGCGAACTGTGGGTACTCAAGGCGGGCAAGGAGAAAAAAGTACTCAACAAAATACGCCTTCTGGAGAAGATGGCCAACACGCCGACCGTCGCGAACGGTGTGCTGTATATCGCCACGGGACGATACCTCTACGCCATATCCTCCGACGCCAAAAAGTAAGCGGTAGGAGAGGTCGCATGCGACTCACCAGTATTCTCGCAACGGTTATACTCGTCCTGTCCGGCGGCATCGCTTCAGCGGGCGATTGGCCCGAGTGGGGATATGGCCCGAATCGGAACATGGCCTCCGAAGCGAAGAATCTGCCCGCGTCATTCGGACCGGGCAAACCCAAAGATCGCTCCCGCCAGATCGACATGTCCACAACCCGCAACGTCAAGTGGGCCCTCGTCCTCGGCAGCCAAACGTACGGCAATCCGGTGATCTCCGGCGGGAAGATCATCGTGGGCACAAACGACGGAATGCTCAAGGACAACCGCTTCAAGCGGACGCGGGGCGGGCTGGTCATCTGCTGCGACGCCGAAACGGGCAAAACTCTCTGGCAGCTCGTCGTACCGCGATTCGAAACGAAGGACAGGAAGTTCAACCTCGATCACCTGAACCTTGGCATCTGCAACTCGGCGACCATCGAAGGCAACAGGGCGTACGTTATTTCCAGCCGCGGCGACGTCCTATGCCTCGACATGAACGGACAGGCCGACGGGAACGACGGACCCTTCAAAGACGAAGGCCAATACATGGTCGCCAAAGGACGCCCCCCCGCCAAGATAAACAAGTCCGACGCCGATATCATCTGGCGATACAACATGATCACCGAACTGCCCGTCTGGCCGCAGGACGCTTTGAGCTTTGCGATACTGATTCACGGCGACTTCCTCTACGCCGGTACGTCAAACGCTGTCGACCAGTCACACATCAACGTGCCGTACCCCGATGCACCGAGCATGATCGTGCTGAACAAGAAAACCGGGAAGCTCCTTGCCAAAGACGATGAAAAGATCGGCAGGCGGATGCTGCACGGGCAGTGGTCTTCCCCGGCGATGGGCAAGGTCGACGGTAAGATGCTGATCTTCTATGGCGGCGGCGACGGGCTGCTCTACGCATTCGAAGCATTGTCGAAGACCCCGGACGGCGACAAGGTCGCCACGCTCAAGAAAGTATGGACCTACGACTGCAATCCCCGTGACTATCGCTTCCGGAAGGATGGGACGAAGATCCTTTACCAGCGCATACACGGTACGGCCCGCAACACCACGCGCGGCGAGGGGCCCAGCGAGATCATCGCGACACCGGTCCTCTACAAGGGGCGTATCTACGTCGCCATCGGCCAGGACCCGCGACACGGGACAGGCAAAGGGTGTCTGTCGTGCGTGGACGCCGCCACCGGTAAGAAAGTCTGGGAATCGCGCGACGTCGAGCGTTCGCTGTCGACCTGTTCGATTTACGACGGGCTGCTCTACATCGCCGACTACACGGGCAACGTTCACTGCTTCGATCCGGATACCGGAAAACGCCACTGGGTCCACCACACAGACCCGGGGTACGGAAAGTGGGTCTTCAAGACCAACTCGCCGCTGTGGAGTTCGACATTCGCCGCCGACGGGAAAGTCTATCTCGGCACGGAAAAGAAAGAACTGTGGGTCTTCCAGGCCGGGAAGAAGAAAAAGATCCTCAACAGGATCCGCCTCCTGGAGAAGATGTCTAACACGCCGATCACGGCAGGCGGTATACTGTATATCGCCACCGGACGATACCTCTACGCCGTAACCGCCAACGCCAAGAGTGAGTAACACCCAAGCCCTGGAATAATTGCATGAGACTCACCCGTATCCTCATAACAGTTGCCCTCGTCCTGTCGAGCAGTGTCGCCTCGGCGGAAGATTGGCCCCAGTGGGGATATGGCCCAACTCGCAACATGGCCTCCGATGCGAAGAATCTGCCCATGTCATTCGGACCGGGCAAGCCCAAAGACCGCTCCCGCCAGATCGACATGTCCACAACCCGCAACGTCAAATGGGCGATCGTCCTGGGCAGCCAGACGTATGGCAACCCGGTAGTTTCCGGCGGGAAGCTCATTGTCGGAACGAACGACGCGATGCTCACCGACAGGCGATTCAAGAGGACACGGGGCGGGCTGGTTATCTGCTGCGACGCCGAAACGGGCAAAACTCTCTGGCAACTCGTCGTACCGCGATACGAGGTCAGGGAGAAGGGTTTCTACATGGACCAGATGAACCTGGGCATCTGCAACTCGGCAACCATCGAAGGCGACAGGGCGTACGTTGTAACCGGGCGCGGCGAGGTACTCTGCCTCGACATGAACGGACAGGCCGACGGAAACGACGGACCTTTCCAGGACGAAGATGAATTCATGGTCCCAAATCGCCACCGGTCGGCGAAACTCAAGCACTCAGACGCCGACATTATCTGGCGATACGACATGATCACCGCCCTGCCCGTCCGCCCGCACGATGCGGTAAGCTGCGCCGCGCTGATTCACGGCGACTTCATCTACGCCGGCACGTCAAACGGTCCGAACCTGTCCCACATAAACCTGCCCTACCCCGACGCGGCGACCCTGATCGTACTGAACAAGAAAACCGGTAAGCTCGTCGCCAAAGACGATGAGAAAATCGGCAGGCGGATGTTTCACGGGCAGTGGTCCTCGCCGACCATGGCTCGCGTAAACGGTAAGATGCTGGTGTTCTACGGCGCCGGCGACGGGCTGCTTTATGCGTTCGAGGCCTTGAGCGAAGCGCCCGACGGAGACAAGGTCGCCACGCTCAAGAAAGTATGGGCCTACGACTGCAATCCACGCGACTACCGCTTCCGCCCCAGCGGTAAGAAAATCCTTTACACGCGATTGACCGGGCCGGCGAGGAACAATATCCGCGGCGAGGGGCCCAGCGAGATCATCGCGACGCCCGTGTTCTACAACGGGCGCGTCTATGTAGCCACCGGTCGCGACCCGAACCACGGGACGGGCCCGGGAATGCTGTCGTGCGTGGATGCCGCCACCGGTAAGAAGGTATGGGAATCGCGCGACGTCGAGCGATCTCTGTCGACCTGTTCGATCTACGATTCCCTGCTCTACATCGCCGACCATTCGGGCAACCTGCACTGCTTCGACGCCGATACCGGAAAACGACACTGGGTCCACCGCACCGATCCGGAATATGGAAAATATCAATTCCGGACCACTTCACCGCTGTGGAGTTCGACATTCGCGGCCGACGGAAAAGTCTACCTCGGTACCGAAAGAAAGGAACTGTGGGTCTTCAAAGCCTCGAAGAAAATGAAGATACTCAACAGGATCAAGCTGCTCGAGAAGATGTCTAACACACCGATCACCGCAAACGGTATACTTTACGTCACCACCGGGCGATATCTCTACGCCGTTAAAGGCCAGTGATCGGTGATCGGTAAACAGTGATCAGTAACGGTAACGGCAAGAAACGACCGAGACCCCAGGGAGTCAATAATGAAAGCGTCGCTTATCCGTATCACCGTACTTGTCGCAGTCATCGGGGCACTGTCGCCGCCGGCCCGGTCCGCGGATATCACCCACAAGTTCCTGGGCGTTGACAACAAGGCTAACAACCTCGTCTACGTCGACCAAACGGACGCGAAGAACAACTGGACCACCGCCATCCCGGGCGGATCCAGAGATCTGCAGATCATCGAAGGAAACAAGGTCCTCGTCAGCCACGGTAACGGCGCGGGCGAATACGACCTGGCTACGGGCAAGAAACTCTGGGCAATCGATTCGTTCAAGGGCGTCAATACCGCCAGGCGTCTGCCTTGCGGTAATACACTGCTCGGGGCGGGCGGACGGGGCGGGATCGTCATCTACACCGTCGATCGCACGGGCAAGAAGCTTGGCGAACTGCTGCTCAAGGGCCTCGGGAACCTCCGCCTCATGCGACGCCTGAAGAACGGGAATATCCTGCTGACGGTCGGCAAGCGCGTGGTCGAAGTTGACGCCAAGGGAAAGATCGTCTGGGAAGCGAAAATCCCTGGCAAGGGCTACAAAGCCGTCCGCCTGCCACAGGGTAATACGCTGGTATCGACGGCTGGGGCGGTCGTGATCGTCGAAATCGACTCTGGCGGTAAGACCGTATCTTCGGTGGGCGGGAGGAAGAACCATCCAAAGCTCCTGCTCGACTGCTTCTCCGGTTTCGACACGCTGAAAAACGGTAACGTGATCGTAGCCAACTGGCTGGGACACGGTAATATCGGCAAGGGCAAGCACCTCATCGAGTTCGACCGCAACAACAAAGTGGTCTGGACCTGGGGCGACCACAAAGCCGCAAAGGCGATCACCAACATGCTGCTCCTGGACGATGTGAAGCAATCAGCACCCGCCGCCGCGGCCGCTGGAGACTGGCAGGCCCTGTTCGACGGTAAAACGCTTGACGGATGGACAAACCCCTACACTTGGGGCAAGGCCACCGTCGTCGACGGAGAAATCCACCTCACGACCACAAAGAGAAAGTTCTTCCTGACCACCGCCAAACAGTACGCCGACTTCATTTTTGAAGTCGAAGTCAAGATGCCCGAGGGCAAGAGCAACTCCGGATTCATGTTCCGCTGCCACCGGAAACCCAACAAGGTGTTCGGTTATCAGGCGGAGGTCGACCCGTCAGATCGCAAGTGGTCAGGCGGATTGTACGATGAAGGGCGACGCGGATGGCTTTATCCCAACAAGAAGAAGAAAGAGACGATCGCGGCGTTCCGTAAAAAAGCCGGCGACTCCTTCAAGCGCAACGACTGGAACAAGTACCGCATCGAATGCGTCGGTGACAACCTAAAAATCTCCGTCAACGGCGTCCAGACGACCGACTTCAAGGATTCGGTCGACGCCCAGGGATATCTCGCCCTCCAGCATCACGGCGAGAAGGGCAAAATCTACCGATTCAGGAACATCCGCGTAAAGGTCATCAAACCCGCCAAGGAGTAGGAACCATGAGAATTCGCAAGATAGCGATCCCCTGCATACTCGTAACGTCCGTTTGCCTGTGCGCGGCCCTCGCCCAGGACGCCGCCAAAGATCCGGTAGCCGTGCGAGCACACAACATAGTCGTACCGCCGGATACCGGTCCGGTCAGCGGCCTGACGGTCATGAATCTCCTGGACGCGCCGTACACGGGCAAGGTCACCGTCACGCTCCCCAACGGTTGGAAAGCCGACAAAACCCGGTTCGACGTCTCGCTCAAACCGCACGAGACCAAACACATCGCTTTCGCGATCGAAAAAGCCACCGCCAACAAGTCACACGTTTACCCGTACAGAATCACGGCCGTCGGCGGCGGTAAGACCGTTACTGTAGACCAGCAGGTGATCTGCGCCACCACGCCGGTCGTCAAGCCGAAGATCGACGGCGACATAACCGAGTGGCTCAACGATGCGGTACCGGTAACGTTTGTCTGCAAGGACAAGAAGACCGTCGTTCGGACCTACTGGAACAAGCGGAACTTCTGTTTGGCGGTTGAAGTCCAGGAGGACAAGTTCGACAAATCCGCGGACGCGATTCAGTTCGCACTGGCTTACGGAAAGGCTTCCACCGGCAAGTCGCCCGACGACAAGACAGCCCGCTACGAATTCGTTATCGTCGGCGGAAAGTGCTATCAGGTCGCCAAGCCCGGCCGCTCGCTGGGCGACACGCAGAAATCGACCGCCCTGCCGAAAGAACCGGTGCCCAAGTCGGTGGTCGCAGTCAAACGCGAAAAGGACATCACGACATACGAGATATCCGTGCCGATTCGCCCGATGAGGAAGGTGCTCAAACCCACCACCGGGCGGGAGTATCGCTTCGGCGTCCTGGTCCACGATCCCGACGGAACGGGCCTCCGCCAGATGGCCGCCGTGGCGTCCCCGCTGCCCGGGGCGCGCAGCAAATACGCCTGGACGAAATGGATCGGAGCCAAATTCCCCGACAAACCGCTGCTCGACAGCAAACTCGAATGGGGCTTCTGTACATCGATACACTGATCGACTACAGTAATCGCGTTGTACTATGAGTTGTGCTATTTTTGAAAAAAGACTCGCTCGCTCAGGGCGGCGTAAATTAAGAACTTTTTCAGACAGGAGAAACTTAATGAATCGTGAAATGAAAAATCTGGTCGGTGTGCTTGTTGTCGCCGTGTTCGGTGCCATGCTCGTGTCGGGCTGCGGTAAACCCACGGTAACGACCGACAAGGTCGGTGTAACCGCAAAAGGCGCTATCGTCATCCGGTCGGCGATCGCCGACAACGAAGATGCCACGCTAGCCGGCACGACCGCCGCGGCCGCTCTCAAGAAAGCAATGGGCGCCACCGCCGCGAAGGTCGTGCTCGTAACCGACTGCTTCGACGACAAGGAACTCAAAACCAAAGTCGTCAAGGCGGTAACCGCCGTGTTCTCGAAGGATGTCGTGATAGGATTCTCCGGATACGGAGCGTTCACCCAAGCTGGAGCAAATGACCTCGACACGGTCGCACTGCTGGGAATCGGCGGAGACGGTATCGACGTTCAAACCGCACTGGTCAAGAACATGGGCGCCAAGGGCCTGTCGTTCGAGACCGATAAGGACAAACTCACCAAGGCTCTCGGCGACGGAGCCCGCAAGCTGGCCGGTCAACTTAAAAAGAAACCCGACTCGCAACTCCTGATCGCCATACCCGACGCTCACTCGCCCAAGAACCAGTTGTTCATGGACGGATTGCAGGGAGTATTCGGTAAGGATTTCCCGATCACAGGCGGTTCGATATCCAAGAACGACGGCGAAACGTTCCTCCACTACCAGGGACAACTCTACAGCGACAGCGCAATTGCGATAATGCTCTCGGGCAACTTCAAGGTCGCTCTCGCCGGTCGCCAGGCGAAGACCAATGACGCGGTGATTTCAACCGCCAAATCCGGAGCCGCGGAAGCCCTGAAAAAACTCGGCGCCAAACCGATCGCCATGATCGCCTTCGACTGTGCCGGACGAAAAGGCAAGCTCGACAACCTCGAAGACGAACTCAAGGCGTTCCAGGGCGTCACGGGCAAAGATATCACGCTGTTCGGATGCTACTGTGCGGGCGAATTCGGACCGGCGGACGTTAAAGACAAGAAACCAGGCGTCCTGTCCAGCGGTATGGGCTGGCACGCGATGATCACGTTCATCGGACGTTAAGCATGAACATACAATCGCGACGTGATTTCCTCCGCACCGTCTCGCTGATCGGCGCGGCTGCGTGGACCGGAACGGCTTTGGGCAAAGCTCCCTCGCCGGGTGGCGGCTCGGTACGCACGATCAAGTATCCCAGCGATGCCGACTCAACGGATCAACCGGCGATATACTACGCGCCCGCGTCGAAAACACCCGTCCCGCTGCTGGTGGGCCTGCACTCGTGGAGCGCCGACTACAGGCAGGTCGGGGGCCGCTGCGCGTACGGTCCGTGGTGCATCAAAAACAAGTGGGCGTTCATCGGACCGAATTTCCGCGGACCGAACAGACGCCCACAGGCCTGCGGATCGAAACTGGCGGTCGACGACATAATCAGCGCGGTAAAGTACGCCCAGAAAGTCGCCAATATCGACGCGAACCGAATCTATCTCGTCGGCGCCTCAGGCGGTGGGCATATGGCGATGCTGATGGCTGGACGGGCGCCTGAGATATGGGCCGGGGTCTCAGCATGGGTCGGTATATCGGACCTGAAGGCCTGGCACGCGGAGTGTACTAAAGCCAAACGGAGATACGCAAAGGACATCGAAAAATCCTGCGGCGGACCGCCCGGGAAGAGCGACGCGGTCGATCTCGAATACAAAAACCGCTCACCGCTCACGTGGTTGGGGAAGGCCAAGAAAGCGGGCGTCAACCTCGACATCAACACCGGGATCTACGACGGGCACCGCGGATCGGTTCCCATCAGCCACACCCTGCTGGCGTTCAACGCAGCCGCCGCCCCCGCCGACCGCATCTCTGACGTCGATATCGCCCACATGGTCGAAAAGGCCGAAGTCCCCACGCATCTGCGGAAGAAACTCTCCGACCCCACCTACGGGCTCAAGATACCGCTGCTGCGAAAGGTATCGGGCGCCGCTCGCGTCACGATATTCAAAGGCGGACACGAGATCGTACCGACCGCCGCCCTTACGTGGTTGTCTCGCCAGAAAAAGACCACGCCGAAACCGAAATAGTTTCCGTCATTTCTTCACGGGCGTGATCGTCAGCGTGACCGTCGCTTTGGTCACTGGGGGCTTTAGTGCGATGCCTATTCGCGTCGGGAGCGTTTTGGTCCGGACATCTTCCTTGATCTGCTCGGCCTGGATATCGAACGCCGCACCGCCGGTGTCGATCTCGACTCGTAAACTCTCCCCTCCATCGCTGACGATCACCGCATTGCGCCCGGCGCGTTTCCATTTGCCCAGCGTTATCAGGGCGGTTTCGTAGCTGTCGGGCTTGCTGAAGACGATCTCATCGCGAACCGTGATCGAACCTGAATCCTCCCGCGAATAGACGAACGTTCTGTTGAGTTTCGTAAGCTGCGGGATATTACCGTACGCCGAACGGATGTCCAGCACCAACGTGTCGGCGTCGTCGGTGAAGTTCGTCTTGACGACCACGCCTTTTGCGGATCGACCGCTCCGCTGGAGCTTGCCCGCAATGCGGGGTACGGGATGCCCCAGCGAGTTCAGCACACCACTGACGTAGCGTTTGGAGCTGAATGTCCGGGCGGTGTAGACCTCGGCGCCTGGGTCTACGAGTACCGGCGTCTTTCCGGCGACCACCACGTACGATCCGACATCGTTGTGGTTGTGATGCTCTCCATTGTGCCCGCCCTTAAGCGCGACCCCGATGAGGCATTTTGATTTGGGGGCGGGGCGGCAGATAAGTACGCCGGCCTTGTCGAACCAGGTTCGCACGCCAGGTCCGGCGGAGGCATGGCCTTTATGGATGGCGCTGATAGAACTGGGGAATGAGAATATCATCGAAAGGGGCAATCGCCCTTTGAAGCCTATCAACGCTTTATCGTCGTCGGGATCGGCGCCCAGTGAGTACCGACGCGACAGAAAACGTACCATGTCCCGCGAAGCCCGGGCGCTAACCGAGCAGTCGGCGAACGCCGGCGACACGCCGTTGATGATCTCGATACGCTGGGGGAACATCGCCGGCGCCTTGACGTTGTCGGCCTCCATCATGTCTATCTGCCCCCCGGTGGCCTGCCAGATCGTTTCAGCCAACTGCACGTAATTCCCGAACCCGTACGACCAGTAGCCCAATCCCTCGCTGCAGTATCCGTCGGACGTGAAGCCGGCCAGAAAGCTCTTGGAGTATTTCATCGCCGCCGCCACGTATTTCGCCCGCTCGGCGCGCGATTCGATCGTCGCCAGTGCCGCCCCGGTCACACCCGCAAGGCAAACAGCATTCCAGTTGTTCGTGGTCGACATCCACCAGTTGCGATTGCGCTTACCGCTGACCATCGCCATGTACGGATCGAATATCCGCTTGCGGAGGTTATCGTCGATCAGCTTTCGCGTCTTGACGTCGAGTTTGTCGCCCAGCAGGTACTTCGCCGTCGCCATTTCCCACCCCACGTACGAAGACGCCAGGTCGATGTCGATGGTGCGCCCCTTGAAGTTCGCCAGCGACCTGTCGTGGGCGGGATACACCCACGTCCGCTCGCTGCAGATCGCGGCGATCACCTTCTGGAGATCGGTAATGAATCGCCCGTGGTTTTCAAGGCACTCAGCCACGGTCAGCACGCTGATCCGACTGCGACGATTACTCGCCACCCTCTGCCACCTGTTGCGGTTACCTGTACGCGAGAAGTCCAGGTACAACTCGTCGCTCTGATCGGGCAGCGGCGAGCCGACGAGTTTGGCTGCACGATCGATAACGTCGCTGTATCCCGGGGCTTTGGCGATAGCCTTCCAAGCCGCCCGGTCCGTCGCCGGTGCGCCGAGACCGACGGGCTTTTTCGGAAGGAGTTCGGCGATATCCGCCTTCTCAGCAGCCGACGCCCCGACGGCGAGCACCGCAATACCGCATATTATCGATCCGATTAAGTTAATCTTACGCATTTGTGTCTCCCGTGCCGGCCCGCAACGGACCTCTGGGACGATGATAGCCTTTTTCCAGGTGATGGCAAGACTACCATCCGACAAGCGTTATCTGGTATAATACCTGCATCGCTGTGGTATAGATTAGGAGTTGGACTATGATAAGTTCTCGTTTCAGGCTATTGTCATGGGCGGGCCTGGGAATACTGGCGGTATGGGGCCTGCTGGTTTGCACCGGAGATGCCGCCCCGACCGCTTCCGATACCGCAACGGTTTCGATCTCCGCGCGCCGACCGCTGGTAGCGGGTACTCTCGGCGAGAATGCGGCCATACATCCCAATCGAAAGTACACGTTCTCCAAAGTGCCCAAGTTCCTGCAGGGTCTAAAGTTCACCTCGCATCAGCACAATGGGCCTGCGAGTTACACTTGCAGCGTTAAAACCGCCGGACGCCTGTATCTCTGCCTGCAGAAACCGCTGACCCCCAAGGCGATCAAGCTCTCGGGCGACTGGAAGCAGTGCGGGAAGATGGACACCGTTATCAACGGGAAGAATTTTCCGTGGACGATCTTCAGCATCGACGCCAAGGCCGGCGCCACGCTGTCAATCCCTTCGCCCGACAGGTGGGGCGCCGTTATCGCCGTCAGCAAAATCGACAAACTTAAAGCCGCACCCGTCCGGACCCACCGCCCCGCGGCTAGACGATCACCGGCCGCCAGCGACGAGTACGGATACCTGCAAAACGATATCAACAACCGAAAATGGTTCGATCGCATCGCCGACCAGTCACTCGCCAGGGAGGCGTTGATACTCGAATCCGACAAGACTCCCACGGATGTCGTGCTACGACGCACAGAGGCGCTTGCCGCACGGATCTCATCGATGGACAAGGCGCCGGATATCACGAAACTCACGTCCGAACTCAAGGCTCTGCGCACCGCGACACCCGGCCTCGAACTGTTCGACAAGGTATGCAAGCTGAGACGCAAAATCGCGTTTTCAAACCCCCTGCTGAACTTTGACAAACTCCTGTTCATCACGCGCCTCGATCCGGGCGGACCGTTCCACATGTGCGACCAGTTCTACGGATGCAACGCCCGCCCCGGCGGCGGATTGTACGTATTGTCCGACCCGTTCGGCGCCGAGCCGAAAGTGACGAATCTGCTGGAGAATTCCGTAGTCCAGTCCGGCCGCCTGAAAGGCCAAAAACTCACCGGCGGTTCGTTCCTCTCGCCGGAGGTCTCGTACGACGGTAAGACGATCATGTTTGCCTGGACGCAAGCCAAGGCCAAGAAGACCTACACGTGGGGACCGACGATCAGCTATCACATCTTCAAGTGCAACGCAGACGGTTCGGACCTGCGGCAGATTACCGACGGCGACGCCGACGACTTCGACCCGTGCTTCCTTCCCAGCGGGCGGGTCGCCTTCATCTCGCTGCGGAGAGGCGGATACCTTCGCTGCGGACGCCACTGCCCGGTCTACACGATGTTCTCGATGAAGCCCGACGGGACCGACATCGCCCCGCTCAGCCACCACGAAACGCACGAATGGCATCCAAGCGTCGACAACGACGGGATGATCGTATACACGCGATGGGACTACATCGACCGCGACACCAACGTCGCACACCACATCTGGATATCATATCCCGACGGGCGAGACCCGCGCAGCCTCCACGGAAACTATCCCATAGAACGCAAAAATCGCCCGTGGATGGAAATGGAGATCCGCGCGATTCCCGGTTCGCACAGATACGTCGCCGTTACCGGAGCCCATCACGGCAATGCGATCGGATCGCTGGTGCTGATCGACCAGAGAATCGAAGACGACAACGCCATGAGCCAGGTAAAACGCCTCACGCCAGAGGCACCCTTCCCCGAGTCCGAAACAAACACAAAGAAAGGCATGCGGTACGGTACGCCCTGGCCGCTGAGCGAAGATTTCTATCTATGCGTCCACGATCCTGCCGCCAGAAACCGAGGCCTGCACCTGATCGACCGCTTCGGTAACAGGGAACTGATCTACCGCGACCCGTCTGTATCGTGCCTGAGCCCCATCCCGCTTCGGGCGCGACGCAAACCGCCGGTGATCCCCGATCAGACGCATAATTCCCGCCCAGCGACCGTGGCGGTGATGAACGTATACGATGCGGACTTCGAGTGGCCCAAGGACACGAAGATCAAGTCGCTGCGGATCATACAACTGCTACCAAAATCCACCGCCCCGCCGAACAAACCTCGAATCGGCGTGGCCGCCCAGACCAACGCACGAGCGGTGCTTGGAGACGTCCCCGTCGAGGCTGACGGGAGTTGCTACTTCGAGGCCCCGGTCGGAATCCCCATCTACTTCCAGGCCCTCGACGCTCGCGGCCTGGCGGTTCAGTCGATGCGGTCATTGACTTACGTTCATCCCGGCGAGCGCCTGACCTGCCTGGGCTGTCACGAACGCAAACTCGCCACCCCCAAGGCCAACAAGGCCCCGAGAATGCCGTTGGCGATGAAGCGCAAACCATCGAAGATCCGCCCGGAAGTCGACGGTTCCAACCCGTTCAACTATCCGCGACTCGTCCAGCCCGTACTCGACAAGCATTGCATAAAATGTCACACCGAAAATAACGCCAAGAAAGACCGCAAGAAAACGGCCCCCGATCTGCGAAACACCATCACGAAGAACAACGGGTGGACCCAGTCGTACGTCTCGCTGGCGGGCAAATACGGATTCTACTTCCACGTCACCAACGGGTCGATCAATAGCGGCGTACACGGCGGGAGCAGATCCACCGCGGGCAAGTTCGGGGCAAAGGCCTCACCACTGTTCAAAATGCTCGAAAAAGGGCACCACAAGCTCAAGCTGCCCCCCGAGGACCTCTACCGCCTGACTCTCTGGCTCGACAGCAACTCCGAATTCTACGGAGCCTACTACAAGACGAAAGAACAGGCGGCCGGGAAAATCGTACTACCAGACCTACAATAGCCGACCCAAACCAAAACCCGCAACGACCTCATTCCGGAGCAAAAGAGATATGTATACTATCCTTGTCACGCGTCACAGAGAAGTTCTCGCCTTCGTTTTACTTGCAGCGGCCGTAATGCTGCTCGCCCCCGCCCGGGCGGTTGGCGCAAAGAAGACCGCTCAGCAGGCCCGACACAACCCGACGATCCTCAAAAACAATCCGCTGATGAACTTCGAGAAGCTCCTGTTCGTCAAGCGGTTCAAGTACCAATCGAACCACTACTACACCGACTACATCAACGGGTGCAGACAATTCGGGGGCAACTTGAGCGTGTTAGACTTGAAGAGCCGGGAAGTGACCGATCTGATCCCGGAGATGAAGGAAGGCATATTCGGTCGGTTCGATCTGCACTTCGACGCGACGAAAATCGTGTTCGCCTGGAAAAAAGAGCGGGACGCGGGCTTTCGTCTGTACGAGATAGGAATCGACGCGAAAACCGGTAGGCGAGTCGGAAAGCCCCGCCAACTGACTTTCCCCGCCAAGAATGAAGCCCAACTTCACAAGCTCTACAGGCGAGGCTATCACCACGGTACCGACGATATGGACCCCTGCTACCTGCCCGACGGAGGGGTGTTGTTCATCTCGTCGCGATGCCAGTACGGTATTCTCTGCGACGCGGGAGATATCCTGACCACTACGCTGCTGTACAGCATCGACGCAGACGGCAAGAACATGCGAAAGCTGACCAACAGCTCGGTAAGCGAAGCGACGCCCTCGATCCTGAATGACGGGCGAATCATGTACACGCGATGGGAATACGTCGACAAGGGCGCCGTAGCCAACAAGTGCCTCTGGGCGGTCCGACCCGATGGAACCGGACAGGCGGAAATCTACGGAAACGCCATCGCGCTGCCTCCGACATTCCACCAGGGAAGAGCGATCCCCGGTACGAACACCAAGTTCGTGTTCCTAGGCGTGCCCCACTATCCGCAGAACGGCGTGGGCACTGTCATCCGCATCGACATGACCAAGAACATCCGCACGCGCGAACCGATGACGTACATCACGCCCGACATCGACGTCCGCGGCGAGGGCGGATTCTGGCACGATCGCAAAAGCAAATGGGGCGCCAGACGCCTGTTCAAAGAACCATTCCCGCTGAGCGAAAAGTTCTTCCTGGTCTCCATGAACGTCGACAGGAACTGGAAGCATCCGACCGCGTGGGACATCTGCCTGCTCAGCGAATCAGGCGACACGGCACTGATCCACACTGACCCGGCGATAGGCCTGTTCCAACCGATCCCGCTGCGAAAGCGGAAAACACCGCCGGTCCTGAAAGGTGCGCTCGATCCGAAGCTCGCCAGGCAGAATCTCGCGGTCTGTATAGTGACCGACATCTACCACGGAATGGAAGATACCAAACGCGGTTCGATCAAGTACATACGCATTAACGAGCAGATCCCGCGCCCCTGGGCCGCACGACGCCGATGGGGCGGAGACGGTTACGACCAGCAGCACGCGACCATCAGCAAAGACACGAATCTCGGGCTGAGAATTCAGATCGGGGTGGTCCCGGTCGAAAAAGACGGATCGGCCCATTTCACCGTGCCCGCCGACCGGAACATCTTCTTCCAGGCGCTCGATGAGAACTACATGGAAGTCCAGCGTGAGCGGACGGCGGTGAACTACATGCCCGGCGAGTCGCGATCGTGCATCGGATGCCACGAAACGCCAAACGACATCGTCTCGGCAAAAAGCAGCGTTGTGACCGCACTGAAACGCCCGCCGTCAAAACCCGGTCCGCAACCGGGCGAGAAGTCCGGTTCCCGCCCCATTCACTACGTCACGGACGTCCAACCGGTACTCGACAAGCACTGCATCAAGTGTCACAGCCCCAGGGACGGGAAGAAACCCAAGGGTGGCCTGGATCTCTCAGGCACGCTGACGAACCTGTTCAGCGTATCGTACGAAAACCTCATCCGCGAGCGGCGGCGAGGCAGGGGTCGCAGGCGATTCGACCTGTTCCCGACTATCGGCGAGAACCACCCGAAGCCCGGGAACATCCACTACCTGCCCGCGAGAAGCCTCGGTTCGCACGCCAGCATCCTGATTGCCATGCACTCGAAGGGAAAGGTCAAACTCAAGAATCCCAAGCAAGCTGAAATCGCCGCGAAACTCGCCAAGGTCCACACCGAAGGAAAAGTCAACCTCCCGCTGGAAGACATGATCCGCCTACAGACATGGGTGGAAGCCAACGGGCAATACTACGGAACCTACTACGGGCGCAAGAACCTGAAGTACAAGGACCATCCGAATTTCCGCCCGGTCCCGACATTCGAAAACGCAAGATCAACCACCGCCCCACTACCCGAAGACAAGAGATAAACCATACAGGAGCAACACGCAATGTCAAACACAGCGATCAGACGCATTACCGCACTCCTAGCCGCATTGGTTATTGGCGCCATACTCACCCCGGCCCGAGCCGCCGACTACATAAAGAAGGCGACGTGGCGCGAGTCGATGATCGCTTCACGCGAAGCGATCATCGCAGAGAAAGCTAAAGTCGCCAAGCCCAAGCCACGCCGCCGCAGACGAGGCGATCCCAACGCGCCGCTGTGGGCCTTCCTGAAAAAGAACTTCACCAGCGAATCCGACAAACGGGAAATGGCCTGGGAGATCGAAGACCACATCTGGACCGCCGACTGGAAACCGGGGACCTCGGCGCCCTCGCTGGCCAAACACTACGCCTTCGCCGCGACGCGACGATCGCCGAAGCACGCCAAACAGATCGCAAAACTTCTACCGGGCGCCAAAGACCCCGCCGGTCTGGCAAAGGTCCGCGCCGTGTATATCCAGGCACGCCTGTATTATGGGGCGATGACCAGAATCAAGAAACTCAACCTGTCCGGAATGAAGACGATGATCACCCAACTGGCCAAGAAGGGCGCAAAAGTATCCAAACACATCGCCCGACTCGACGCACTACAGGCCAGAGCAACCGCAATGAGCGCCGCGACACCCGCCGACCAGGCGATAGCGAAACTCCAAGCCGAAGCCGAAGCCCTGCGCTACGAGGCCCTGGTCAGGGACAATCCGCTGATGAACTTCGAGAAGCTCGTGTTCGTCAAGCGCTTCAAGTACCAGTCGAACCACTACTACACCGACTTCATCAACGGGTGCAAAACGTTCGGGGGCAACCTGTGCGTTCTCGACCTCAAGAGCGGAGATGTGATCGATCTGATCCCGGAAATGAAGGAAGGTATCTTCGGGCGATTCGATCTGCACTTCAACGCCGACAAAATCGTGTTCGCCTGGAAAAAGGAACGCGAAGAAGGCTTCCGCATCTACGAAGTCCCGATCGATCCGAAAACGGGTAAGCGCACCGGCGCGGTCCGCCAGGTCCTGGCTCCACCGCACAACGAGAAGGAAATCCAGAAGAAATACCGCGTCGGTTATCACCACGGAACCGACGATATGAACCCCTGCTATCTGCCCGACGGCGGAATCGTGTTCATCTCGTCGCGCTGCATGTACGGTATTCTCTGCGACGGGCCGGACATCTTCTGCACCACGCTGCTGTACCGCATGGACGCCGACGGAAAGAACCTGCAGAAGCTCACCAACTCAGCCGTCAGCGAAGCAACGCCAACGATCCTCAATGACGGTCGCATCATGTACACCCGCTGGGAGTATCTCGACAAGGGCTCGGTAACCAACAAGTGCTTGTGGGCGGTCCGCCCCGACGGAACCGGGCAGGCGGAAATCTACGGAAGCGACATCGCATACCCCGCCTCCTTCCACCAGGGACGGGCGATCCCCGGTACGAACACCAAGTTCGTCTTTCTCGGCGTACCGCACTACCCGCAAAACGCCGTGGGCACGGTCATCCGCATCGACATGACCAAGAACATCCGCACGCGCGAACCGATGACCTACATGACCCCCGACGTCGACGTACGCGGACAGGGCGGTTTCTGGCACGATCGCGCTGGCAAGTGGGGCCCCCACCGCCTGTTCAAGGAGCCCTTCCCGCTATCGGAAGAGTTCTTCCTGGTCTCGATGAACGTCGAGAAGAACTGGAAGCACCCCACCGCATGGGACATCTGCCTGCTCAGCGAATCCGGCGACACCGCCGTGATCCATTCGGACCCGGATATCGGCGTGTTCCAGCCCATTCCGCTTCGGAAACGCAAGATGCCCGTCGTCCTCAAAGGCGCCCTGGATCCCGAGTTGGCCAAGAAGGGCCTGGCGGTCTGCATCGTCACCGACATCTACCAGGGAATGGAAGACACCCCGCGCGGGTCGATCAAGTACATCCGAATCAACGAGCAGGTCCCGCGCCCATGGGCCTCGCGCAGGCGTTGGGGCGGAGACACCTCCGACCAGCAGCACGTGACGATCACGGGCGCAACCCACCTGGGGCTCAAGATCCAGGTCGGCGTGGTCCCCGTCGAGAAAGACGGATCGGCGCACTTCTACGTGCCCGCCGACAAGAACGTCTTCTTCCAGGCGCTCGATGAAAACTACATGGAAGTGCAGCGCGAACGGACGTGCGTGAACTATCGCCCGGGCGAGTCGCGTTCCTGCATCGGATGCCACGAAACGCCCAACGATATCGTATCGGCCAAGAGCCGCGTGGTCAGCGCCCTGAAGCGCAAGCCCTCATCACCAGGCCCGCAACCGGGCGAGAAGTCCGGTTCGCGACCGCTGTATTACCCCGTCGACGTCCAGCCGGTACTCGACAAGCACTGCATCAAGTGTCACAGCCCCAAGGACGGTAAGAAGCCCAAGGGCGACCTGGACCTGTCGGGTACACTGACAAGGCTGTTCAGCGTTTCCTACGAGAACCTCCTGAAGCGAAGGAGATACGGTCTGTTCCCGATGATCCGCGAGAACCACCCGAAAGCGGGCAACACCCACTACCTGCCCGCACGCTCGCTCGGTTCGCACGCGAGCCTCCTGATTGCGATGCACTCCAAGGGCAAGGTCAAACTCAAGAATCCCAAACTGGCTGAAGATGCGAAGAAACTCGCCAAGGTACACGAGAAAGTGAACCTCCCGCCGGAAGACATGGTTCGCCTGTCGACCTGGGTCGACGCAAACGGGCAGTACTACGGTAGCTACTACGGGCGGCGGAATCTGCAGTACAAGGACCACCCGAACTTCCGCCCGATCCCGACATTCGAGAACGCAAGATCAACCACCGCCCCATTGCCCGAGGACAAGAGATAACTTCAGGTGCTAATGGGCTCGCAGAAGGTCCAGCATCTTGCGGTCTAGCTTGTGGGATTTGTAGTCCTCGTACTTGACGTCCGTTCGTCCGGAGTCGAGCACGCCGAACGATCCGCGAAAATTCCACAGCGCCCATCCGAAGTCCGCTTCGGTCCATAGTTCGAGTAGATCCTTCATCCATCGCAGCACTACGTCGTGCGGGCTGTATTTATACGCTCCCCACTCGCCCACGTGAACGCCCACCCCGGCAGCGGCGAGCTTCTTCCAGGGCTTGATGCGGTTGTCGTAGACCCATTGGCGGCCTTCGACGATATCCTTCTTGCCCTGGCGCCGTTTCATCGGCCAGGTCGGCGGCTTGCCCCAATCCTTCCTGCCGGCCCAACTGGCCTTGTAGTGGGAAACCTTGAACGGATCGTATCCGCGAGTGCTCTGTGCGACGCGCTCAGAGACGAGTTCCCATACCGGGTCGCGTCCCCATTGCAGACCGTCGGAAATGATGAGGCGGTCTGGGTCGACCTGGCGAACGGCTGCAATAGCGACCTTGGCAGCGGAAGCGTAGGTTTTGGAGTCGATCCTCGCCGGTTCATTGACCAGACCGAAGCTGAGTCGTTTGGATGGAATCCCGCGATAACGTTTAGCGAATGTCGCCCATTGGAATGCGAACTGCTTCTGTGCCTCGGGATCCTTCCAGAGGTTTAGCTTTTCCGGCGGATGGGCCACCGTGTAGCCAGGCGCCCGGTGGAGGTTCAGCGACACGTGTACACCGTACTTCTTACCAAACTCGACGGCTTGGTCGATGTGGGCCAAGATTTTCTCGTCCAGCTTGTAAGGATTCTTCCCGTCGGTCCAGCAGCGGTAGTCCATCGGAAGGCGGACAAAGTCGAAACCCCAATCGCTGAGCCACTGAAAATCCGTCTCGACGAACTTGTGATTTCTGCCCTTGTTGAACTTCTCGAGGAGATTGAATCCTCGCCATTTGGGCAGCTTTGCATGGAGGGGTTTCTTGATATTGGCGGCGACTGGAGCCTTGGCATGGGCGAACACTCCGGTACCGACGACAGCGGCGCCTGCGGCTGACTGAATGAATTCTCTCCTGTTCATCGAGTACTCCTTACTGGACCGGCGGCCTCGATACTCAGTTGCGCCGCGGCTGGGCTGATCTTGACTTTCGGTATCATCAGCAGACCGTCAGCGCCGACTGCAACCTCGCCTGACTGCGACGTTTTCCCGCCGCGGGTCATCCGCCACTTGTATTTCTTCGACTTTGCAACCGCGAATTTCTGCAGGCGTCTGGGTGTAACATCGGCGGTGGCTTCGTTGGGGAGTTCGATCGGTTTTGTGAGTTCCTTCTTCCCAACGAGGCGAAGTTCCATCACGAAATTTTCGTGAGTGTCGGTAATGTTCTTCCACCTGAAGTAACCGTTGATCTGCCCCTTCTGGTCATCGGCGGTCTTGTTCTTGAAACCCGGGTACTTGTGGTTGCAAGACGCATTGGTGAACACAGGATACGCTTCGTTCCTGCGGATGGTCAGCCAGGGAAACTCGTGAACCGCCGTGTTGGCGGCGCTGACGTCGCTCCTGTGCCCGAACAGCCCCCAGGCGAAGATCACCGGATACTTGCGTTTCTTACAGAGCGCCAGGAGATCTTCCTGTCCGCGAGCCCATCCGTCGATATGCGACGAACAGTTGACCATCGGCGGCGGGTCGGGATGCTTGGCGCCGGTCATGCGATGGGTCATATGCTCGACGCCCGCGGGCACGGCCACCGAGATCGCGGCGAACACGTCACCCCTGCACATGCCTATTCCCAGCGACCCGCTGCCACCCATCGAAATACCGCTCAGGTAAACCCGGTTACGGTCGATCGCGTGGGTCCCGATGACCAGTTCGACCGTCGACAGCACGCGTTTTTCGGTCGGGCATAGTTCGGTCTTGTACGCGTTCTTGCCCCGCTTGATCGTATGGTATCCCCACCACCAGTCGCCGCGGTTCTTCCGGCAGTCGAGAAACAGCACGTAGGATCGGTCGTTACCGTAGTAATGAGTCCAATCGTGATGCTTGAACGCATCGGCCAGCACCCTGTCGCCACTGTGCCCGGCGGAGTGAAGCACAACACGCAGCGCAACCTTGCCCTTCGGTTTACTCTTGGGATGGACCAGGTAGTAGTAATCGCTCTGGCGGACCGCGTATCCCCACGTCGAAACGCTGTCGTGCTCGTAGCGGATCACTTTCCGCCCCTCGATGATGGTCTCTTTGACGGCTTTGACTTCGGGCAGACCGAAGCTAACCGGCTTGGGCTCCGGCGCCGCGAAGACCGACGACGCCATCGCCAGGACCGCCGCCGCCTTGAGGAAAGTACTGCGAATCATGCCCGGTACCTCGTGATTACTGTTGGATTTCATGGGCAGGATTGTACCAAGTCAAGAGGTCGGCGAAAATGGTCTGCCGGGCTCCCTTCCCGATCCAGTAAAAAACTCCGCAGAAATAACAACCCGGAGAAAACAAAAGGTCTCTCGCTGGGGTGAACGGGATCCCAAGAGCCGTTCGGCATCACGCAGATTACCAGGTTTTTCTATCGTCCATAGCTATCTATACTTACAGCTTTCTGCGCCGCCTGCGAAGAATCAAGAGTCCGCCGAGCGCCAAGAGGCTCATCGTCGCCGGTTCGGGCGTCTCGGATCCGGGCATCACAGGAGCGCCGCCACCACCCGTGCCATCATATCCCCACTGGGCATTGAGTATCTGGAAGTCGTCGACGTCAACGTCACCATCGCCGTCGAAGTCGCAACTCAGGCCCGCGCCTCTCTCGCCCCACTGGGCATTGAGGAGTACCAGGTCTTCTTCGTTGACGAGTTGATCGCCGTTCGCGTCGCCCGGGTGTACGCCGGTTACCAGGTTCGTCAGAACCACGAACTCGTCGTTGAGGTACGCCAGGGAACCCCACGTCCATTCCACAGGAGCGCCCACAGGCGAAAGGACAGTGATCTTGGCGATATCCGCGGGAGTCCAGGCGGACCCGACGACGCCGTCTATGATGGCATCTTCTGACACCTTGAACAGCGCGATATCCACGCCGCTGACATTAACACCGGCAGGAAGATCGTCGACGAGTTGGATCGTCAGACCGGCGGCCAGGTTCAATGTTCCGTAGACGTGGAGGGTATCATCGATCGCAACCATCATACCGCCGCCATCAACATCGCTCAGCGCGCCGGAGGTGAACGTCCACTCGACATCGGCATCAGCGGGAACAGCGCCATCGATCAGCGTCAGGCTGGTGAAGAACGTGTCAGCACCAGCGCCGAACTCATCGCCGGGATCGCCGACATTGGAGTTTCCGCCGCCAGTACTCAGCTTCTCGCTGACCGTCACATCCACCGCAGCAGTAGCCGCGGTAAGGGTCGACTTAACCATCGAACCGTTATCCAGAATCAGGTTGGTCAACTGGAAGTCATCGATAGCGCCGCCGATGGTCAGTGTCACCGCGTCATCGACTTCGATACCGCCAAGCGTAACGGCGTCCACTCCTCCGGCCAGTTCCAGCGTGGAACTCACCTCAGCGACGATGGTGGTGTCGGAGAGATCGAGGGTGAATGGTCCGCTGTCGGCCTGGGTAAAGAGGATCGTGCCCAGACCGTTACCATCCTGGGTGGCGGGAGTCGTCGGTAGTATGGAGATCCAGCGGGCGGTAATATCAACGGGAAGTTCCACAACCGTGTGATCGTTGGCGGAAGTTGGCGCCAGAGGCCAGGCGGGCAGGCCCGTACCGACCGTATTGTCGTAGAACAAAGTCCAATTGACCGCATTATCCCTCGGATTTCCCGGGTCAGCGGCGGCGTTGGAGTAATAAAGTCTGGCCGTCGGGATACCGCGATTGGGCGAACCGTCCTGGTTGTACTGCCACCAGAATATCTCGGCAAGATCAAACGATGTGTTGCTTGCGGTATTGTCCAAATGCCATTTACCCCAGAAGTTGCCATTTCCGGGAGTCCATTTGTTCGCGTAAACGTTATTCTGCAGGGCGTCTTTGTCCGGAGCCCCTTGAGAGCCTCTGTCCATCCCAACCCACGCGGTAGTGTTTGTAATAGGGGCATACTGATTGTTTTCTGCTGTCGCGGCGATATTGGCCAGAGGCACAAACTCGCCTGGTGTAGACGAAATCGGACCGCTTAGCGTCATCGTGCCGCCATTAAGCGTCAGTTCGCGGGCGGCCACAACATTCGAACCGCCGACGCCGAACGCGGGTCCGCCACTTAGCGAGGCGGCCGTACCATCGCCAAAGGTCGCCTGGGTGCTTACGGACACGGGGGTCACGGCGGTCAGCGTGGCGCCTTGGGACACATTCAGAGTTCCGGTCGAAACATCGCCCGCCGTCTCCAGAACGCCGCCGGTAACGTCAATGGCGTCGATACCGCTCGTGCTGGATCCGGTACCGAACGTCGTGGTCCCGGTATTTTGGGACAGCGTCGAGGCCGTCAGGTTCAGCGACGATCCGGTATCGAACTCCACGTCGCCGCCGTCGTTGGTGAAGTTTTTGGCGGTTACAGCCGCTCCGAACGCCATGAGCGTCGAGCCTGTTGACATGGTCAAGTCGCCGTTGACGCTGAAGTCGGTCGTCAGATCGCCGCCGAGGTCGCCGGTCGCCAGCGTTCCGCGAACGGTCAGTCCGATCGCGGCGCCGCCATTGTTGATCGTCGTCGCCCCGCCGTCTTTGATTGTTACGTTATTGAAGCTGGCGCTTTCGGCTGCAGCGATCGTCAGGTCCGTAACGGCGCCCGTTGTCAGGTCGCCCAGCGCGGCCGTGGCGGCGTTAAGGGTGATGCTCGCGGTCGGTCCGCCCATCGCCAGGTCGAGGTTCAGGTTGGGCATGTCGATCGGTTCGCCGGGGTAGGCGCCGGCCAGACCACTGTTGTACAGGGTCTGGATCTCGCCGACGTCCAGCGTGCGGTTGTAGACGAAGACCTCGTCGACCAGACCACGCCATCCTTCCTCGGCCATGCCCGGATGGTTATTACCGACGGAAATCAGCCTGTTTCCACTAATGGGAGCCGCCATAGCAAGCGGTCCGCCAACCAGCGCCCCATCCACGTACAAGCGGGTGGAGGCACCGTCGTATGTAATCGCCAGGTGCTGCCAGACATTCGGGGCGTCGTTTACCGCGCCACCGAGCACGTTAAAATTGTTCGCGACAATGCTTTGGTACGTATTGCCCGTGGGATCGGTTCCCAGGTAGACGCCGTTCTGGTAGCTGTCGTTGAGCACGATGCGCCGCCAGGCGGCCTGGTTGACCGTGGAGTTGACCCAGCAGGCGATCGTTTGGGTAGCGCCCATATTCACCACGTTCTGAGTGATGACCTGACCGCCGTTGAAGTCCAGCGCTCCGCCTATCTGTCCGGCACCGGCCACGACGGCTCCGACGATGTTCCCGTCGGCACCCGCTCCGGCCGACCCTTCATTCGGCGTCTGACCGGCGTCAACTGTATCGAAGGAATAATAGACCAGCGCCCCGTCCGGCATCTCGCCGCGGCCGTCGGAACGCATCGTAAAGGCTGAGCCCCAGACCTTCACCGTACCAGTCTGGGTCGCCAGGTTCGTTCCGGTGACCTGCATATTCGCGTTGTCGGTGATATTGATATCGCCGAGCGTCAGCTTGTCGGTTACCGACAGTGTATTGGGGACGTTTATCGTTCCGGTGGCGTTCACCGTCGCGGTGTTTGCCGAACCGCCGGCCGCCAGAGTAACCGTACCGACGCCGCTGAGGGTCAGGGATTTGGCGATCACGGCGTTGACGATAGCAAGGGTGTAAGTCTCGTCGGTGGTGCTCAGTGTAACGTTCTGGCCGCCCTGGTTCAGCGGTCCGGGCAGGGTCACCACCGCGCCGGCGGCGCTATTGTCGTCGGCCTTGCCGGCAAGGATCGTCGTCGTCCCGTCAGCGGCGCCCGTGAAGTTGATCGTCTCCAGATACGACGGGTCGCCGGCGGAGCTGGAAAGCTTCAACGTGGTCCCGTCGCCCATATTCACCGTGGATCCAATCAGCCCCTTGGAGCCGAGGACCAGCGTACCGGCATTTACGTTGTACGTCGCATTGCCGGTGTATCCACCGACCGTATCGGTGATAATCCAGTCGCCGCCCCCGACCTTCTCGATCACCGGATTGGCGGTCCCGCCGAGGTTCAGCGTACCGAGGTTCACCTTCGGCGAGTTGTCGATGGTAAGTCCGACGTCGGGTTTCAATTCGGCGGTGAACGTGGTGCTGGTCAGCTTGAGGCTGTTTTCCGCGTCGCCGGTGAAGGTAAGCGTCGCCGGGCTGGCGTTGTTTACGATCAAGTTACCCAGAGTTACGTTGTCGGCGACGTCGATCGCCGTCTCGGCCGTCATCAGCAGATCCGTACCGGGCAGGCTCATCGGCTGGGAGAGGAAGCCCGTGTATCCGGTACCGCCCAATCCGTACTTATCCGCCAGGTAGCCGCCGATTCTGTTGATTTCCTCGGCAGTCAGGACGCCTTCGAAGATCAGCGCCTCGGCGATCTCCGAGTCGGACATCTCGTTGTTATCCCTCCATCCGCCCAACGCCAGGCGGTCCATCCGGTAAAGGGTGTTATGCGACCCGGTACTGTCGGTCACAACGTTGACGCCGTTGTTCCATAAGTTCGCCTTGGGATCGGCGTCGTTGGTGATCGTCCCGACGTGCAAGTGCCAGTCGGTGTCGGTCCCCGCGCCATTGAGGATCCATGCATCGGCGTGCCACTTGTTGACGCCGTTGCGCCAATAGCCGAACAGCCAGTTGCGGTCCAACGAACCGAAGATTCGTTCGCTGGCGCCCCCGGTGTAGCGGGCGACGGTGAGAATCGTGTACCCTTCGAGGGCGTTAAAGTTATGGGACGTCGAAAGGACGTCGTCGGTGAAGGTCACCACGGGCATTCCGTTCGGTCCGGCGGTGTTATACACCGGGGCGTTCCAGTTCTGGTCGGCGTCATTGCCGTTCCCGGAAATGTCCGCCCAATCGGTGACCGCGGCGCCGTTGGCGGGGTTCGTCGCTCCGCCGTCATTGTTGATGTCGCTTGCGTCAATGTGGAACTGGAGGTCAGCAGGCATCCCGAGGCCGGGGCCCTTGACACTCAGCGTTCCGCCGGTGAGTTCCAGTTGGACCGGACCCAATCCCGGCGCCGCGTCGGCAGTGACGTTTCCGGTGGCGATGAAGCTGCCGGTGGCGCCCATGTCGAACAGCCCGCCAGTGGTCTTGAGCCTCGTTGTCGTCAGGCTGTTTCCGCCCATCGCCAGCCCGCCGCCGTCGGAGACGTCGACGCCTGCAACCGGAGTTCCGGCGCCCAGATCGTTACCGGCGCCGAGCGTCAGCGTACCGTTGCTGACGGTAACATTCGCGCCGTCAACTACGAGCGTCGCCGCGCTGAGGTCCAGGTCGGAGTTCAGCGTCAGGGTCTGAGTGACCGTCAGGTCGCTCGGGCCGCTATAGGTGGCGCCGGCGTTGGCAATCAACTCGTTGACCGTCACCGTACCGGCCACCGCCAAACTGCCGTCGATCGTCACCGTTCCGGCATCTATCAGCCCCGCAACGTTTACTGTGCTGCCCGCGCCGATGGTCATACCGCCTCCGGCGCCACCGCCGAGGACATTACCGGCGATATCCAACGTGTAGTCGTCGGTGGTCTGGATCGTAAGCGTACCGCCGGTCAGGGTCAGGTCATTACCGGTAGCATTACCGAGCGTTACGGTCAGCGCTCCGACATTTGCCCCGCCATTGGCCCCGGCCGTCAGCGCCCCGCCACCGCTGGTTACGGGATTGTCGAACACGGCTGGCGTTACGGGCGCGCTGCTTACCAGCACGACCTCGCCGCCGTTGATACCGATCGAAGAGTCGACGCCAAACGGGTTGGAGCCCGCCTGAGCGATCACTCGTCCACCCCGAACGTCGAAGCCCACATCGCCGCCCAAACCGAGCGGGTTGCCGGGGTCGAGGATCAGATCGGCGTCGCCGCTCTTAACGATCGTCGCGGCGAAACCGCCGAAGTCGATCTGCCCGGGATAGGTGTCGCTTGCAGTATTGAAGCCGATATCGCCGGTCGGGGCGATGCTCACCGTGGTGTCGGCGAAGCTTATGGAATCCTCGGCGCCGCTGAGTGTCAGCATGCCGCCTTCGCCTGCGTCGGCGAAGTCCAGCAAACCGAAAACGGCCGTCGTTTCGGTGGTCGCAACGAGCGCCGAATCTGCCGTCACGATCAAATCGGTGTCGCCCATCGCCAGATTGCCGGTCAGTTCTGCCCCGGCGTTGGACAACTCGAGCAACTGCGCTCCGGTCAGCGCCGAATCGTAGAAATACAGATCGTCGATCAGGCCCTTCCAATCGTTAGTGAGGGCGTGATAGGGCGAGCCGATGAAGACGGTGTTACCGCCCGGTCCGGCCGGGGCGACCCCGTCTCCTTCATTTCTCAAAGTCGGTGCGTTGGTCTCGTCGCCGACCCAGAGTTGGGCCTTCCCGGTGGCCGCATTGCGGACTGACGCGACGAAGTACCACTTTCCGGGGGTTACCGTCTCGGTTCCATCGGTAGTCCGGATACCGCCATGGTCGCCCCATCTTTGTTGGTCGCCATCGAGCCCGAAATGTATCCACCAGGGATTGTTCCACTGTCCAAAAGCCGTGTGCCAGACGCCCGCATTCACATCGTCAGTGTTCAACCACGCCGCTACGGTGAAGGTGCTGGTGTCGTAGTCCGCGTCGCTGCCAACGTTGATCTGGCTGGCTCCGTTCAATTGCAGGGCGGCGCCGTGGACGCCGTTTGCATTCTGCGTCGGCGCACCGGCGTAGCTCGTGACGCGGCCCGGCTTGGCACTGTCGTAGCCCAGGTTTCCGGCGTCTTCGAACAGCCAAGCGGCCACTGCGCCGGCGGGGGCAGGCGCAACGCCTCCAGTATGGCTGAACGTCGCCGTGCCGCCGTCGAGGCTGATGGTCGCACCGCCCGCACCCAGCGGGCCGTCCGGCGAAACCCCCGGATTGCTGTTGGCACGCAGGGTGGTCCCGGCGCCCACGTGGAAGGTTGTGTTGCCGGCGACAACGGTCCCGCCGGCGGTGGTGTCCAGCGACAGCGTACCGTAGTTGGCGCCGGAATGATCCCACGACAAGTTAGTGATCCGTTGCTCGGCGGTCGAGCCGCCGGTGGCGCCGGTGAAGCCCATATATGCTTCGGTATCCCCCACCTCGGCGGCCAGGTTTCCGACATTGTAGATCAGTTGCTTGCTGTTTGCGTCCTTGGTGAGGTCCACGGTCATCGTCCCGGCGTCCGAATCGTAAGAAATCACGAAATCGACCGGACCGCCGCCAACGTGGCTGCGAAGGTCAATATCCGGCGTGGTGAGATCGCCGGTCACCAAAACGCCGTCGGCGGTATATTTTACGCGTGAATCCTGATAGATATCCCACTGGACTATAGCGCTGTCGAGGATGCCTTGCATAGCCAGACCGCCGCCGACCGCGCCAAGGGCGTTCAGACCGGCATTCTGGAGGATAAATGACCCGCCGTCAGCCGGATCGACCCCGTCGTAGATGGATTCATAGGTGAAGCTCACGGTGAAATCGTGGCGCACATCCACCTTCTCGTTGCGGAACACACTTCGGGCCTGGACGCCGGCCTCTGTGGTAAGCGTCAGGACGTCGCCTGCTATGGTAGCCCCGCCGTTGAGCGTCCAGCCCGTACCATCGCCGCCGAACCCGGTTATGCTTCCGTCGCCGACACCGTCACGCTCGATGGTAATTGTCCTCGCTGCTCCACCGTCGTCGTAATTCTTGACCGTAAGTGTACCATCGTTGAAGGCGACGGTGTTGTTCGAGGCGGCCGGACCCGTAAGCGCAAGGCTCGGGGCGGTCACGACGCCGTCGGATACGGAGACCTTCACGTTGTCGCCCAGCGTCAGCGGGCCGGGGATCGCAAACGAACCGCTGAGCCTCATGTTCTGAGATGCGCTGGCGCCCGTGTTGGTTACGGCCAGGCCGCCCTGGGTCCATGTTATGGGACTACTAGCGTAGATTCCGGTGTTGGCTCCGTCGGTTACCGACGGTCCGCCGACGCCGGTGGTGAACGTCGTTCCGCCCGCCGGTCCGTCGACCGTGAGCACGCCATTGTCCAGTATCAGTTTTCCAAACAACGCCGTGGTGTCGCTGACGACATCGAGCGTCGAGGTATTGGTTACGTTCACATCCACGCCGGGCAGGTTAATCGCGCCGACGGTCTTGGTGGCCGCCAGCTCGAAACCGTTGACCGCGATGTGGTTACCGCCGCCGCCGCCGGGCCCGAACTTCATGATCACGTCATTGCCGCCGCTGACCTCGAACTGGAAGGTCTTGCTCGTGATACTCGCCGGGGCCGTGCCTTCGGAGCTGTCGACGCCGCTGAACAGTAATTGATCGGCCCCATTGGAGTCGGTGAGCTTCAGATCGAACGTGGCAGCGCCGCCATACTGGGTGTTGTGGTGATACGTGGTGATTTCGTAGATACCGTCTTCCAGGTCCGCCAGCGTGATGTTGATCGTACCGTTGGCGTTGTGCATTACGTGGTCCACGAGCAGGTCGGACAGGGAGACGTAGTCGCCACTGGTGATGGGGGCGTAGTTTCGTAAGTGCGAGTTGCCCTGGATGGACACATCGACGGTGTCTCCCGCCGCGACCGTACCGAGCCCGCTGGCGTAGTTCTTGGTCACCAGAGCACCACCGTCGAGGGCGAGAAATGCGTCAAAACCGGCCTGCAACGGGACGAGGCCTGTATCGGCGCCGTTGCTGTTGCCAAAGTCGATATTCAGTTCCCCTGCCGGTCCGCCGCGGGTCACTTCGCCGGTGATCTTGATCGTTCCGCCGTCGAAGTTCAGTGCTTCAGTCGAGCCGCCCAGCGGTGTGGTGTTCTCGCCCAGTTCAAGCATTCCGCCGTTTTGTACTCTATAGCTCGTACCGTCGGCAGCAGTCGCGCCGAGGCCCAGCAACTTCATCGTGCCCGTCCCCGCCTGTGTCAGGGAAACAGTGTTGGCTCCGTCGCTGTAGCTATTGACCGTGAACACACCGTTGGCGCGGATCGTTGCGCTGGTGGCGTTGTCGCCGCCCACGTCGTCTGTGACGATCAGTTGATCGGTGTTTGCGGGGCCTCCGACGGTCACGTCGGCGCCCTCGCCGATGGTCAGTACGCCCAGGGAAAGCGGATCGATCGAGGTCACGCCGCTGGTGGCGCCGGCGGGGACCGTTGTGTCTCCGGCGAAGATCGTCCCGCCGAAGGCCCTGGAGACCGTCAGGATGCCGCTGTTCAACGTCACAGAGCCGAAGGTGGCCGTCGAGTGGGTTTTGGCGACGAGGTTGGAATTCGCGTTCACGGAGATGTCGGTGGTGGACATGTCGATCGGTTGGAGCTCAATGTTGCCGGACGACCACCAGCCGTCCTGTGCGAGCGAACCGGGATTGATGTACTGGTAATTAATTCCGCCGCCCGCATCCATATCGATTTGGAAGTTGGAATATTCTCCGCCGCCGCCCTCCCTGAAGAGCGCCGCAAACCCGTAGGCATCTCCGGCGATCAGAGAGGGCGTGCTGCCGGTCTTGGTGACGTTCCAGGCCTCGGGACCAACGTTTAAGATAATGGCCTCTCCATTGGACGCCTCAAACTCCCCGTTCTGATTCAGGTCTATCCAGATCGCTTCGAAGTCATCGCCCCACTGTTGGAAGTTAAAGGCTCCGGTGTAGGGCGCGTGGAAATTACCGGAGTACATTTCGGCAAAATAGTCTCCGCCGCCCAATTCCGGGCCTTGGAGATTATCGCTCCAGAACTGATCGACATCCGGCGCCGCGAGAAACAACCCGCCGTTGAGCCCATTGCCGTCCACCCCGTCATCGAGGTCCGCGGGGCTGTTGGGGGTCGTACCCGAGTTGTATCGGGTCAAACGCAACTGGTTGAAGGTGTAACTCCCAATACCCTCGCCGCTGGTCTCGAACGTTCCGCCGTCGAGGCTCAGCGTCGTCCCCGCGGCGCCCATCGCGCCTCCCGCCGCGTAGGCCGCTTTGAGCCTGGCGCCGTCGCCGATGCTGAAGATCGTTCCGTCAGCGTCGATCGCCCCGCCGCCAGAAGCGTCCAGCGCCAGCGTACCGGCGCCGGTGAGGTCCAACTGATTGGCCGCCGGCTTGGTCCCGCCGCCGTCGTGGAAACTCGCGGCCGTCAACGTCGCGCCGCCGCTGAAGTCGATCGTCGCCGGGGAAGCGAGCGTACCGGTCGCCTGAAGGTCGGTGGTCTCAACGACACCGCTACCGTCGATGTTGAGCGTATCACCGGCGCCCAGCGCCACCGCTCCGCCCAGGTTTACGGTGCTGTTTACGCCGATGGTCGCCGAGGTTCCGCTCAACTCGAGACCGGTAAAGGTGATCGTGTCGCCGGAAAAGTTAAACGTACTGTCCTGGCCTAGTGCCAGTGAGCTGTTGATGTTCACGGGGGTATCGGCCGACGCGATGCCGACCGTCGCGGCGGGGGCAATGGGCGCCAGGGAGGTGAAGTTCACGCCCGTTCCCCGCGATTCGATAGTCAGCGTACCGCCTGTGAGCGTCAGCGCGCCGAAAGATGCCGACGATGCGGAGTCGACAACCGCATTCAGGGTCGAGTCGTCGGTAACGCTGAAATCAGTGTCGGGCATCAGCAGGTTGCCGGCGAGCTTGGCCCCGTCGATGTTGTACAACTCGCCCAACTGTACTCCAGTCAGCGCCGTGTCGTAGAAATACAGATCGTCGATCAGGCCCTTCCAATCGTTACCGAGATGGTCATAAGGCGTGCCGATATAGGCACTTCTACCGCCCGGGCCAGCCGCGGCGACCCCGTCGCCTTCATTCCTCAAAGTCGGCGCGTTATTCTCGTCGCCGACCCAGAGCTGGGCCTTTCCGGTGGTGGCGTTGCGGACCGACGCGACGAAGTACCACTTGCCGGGGGTTACCGTTTCAGTCCCATCGGAGGTCTCCAAACCGCCATGGTCGCCCCAGCGGTCGTTGTCGTTCAGTCCAAAATGTATCCAGTTGGGATTGCCCCACGTTCCAAACGCCGTGCGCCAGCCGACCAGATCGTCAGCGTTCAGCCATGCCGCAACGGTGAACGTGCTGGTGTCATAGTCGCTGTCGCTGCCGACGTTGATCATCTGGTCGTTTCCGTCCAATTGCAGCGCGGCGCCGCGGATGCCGTTGGCATTCTGCGTCGGCGTCCCGACGTAGCTGGTGACGCGGGACGGCTTGGCGCTGTCGTAGCCCAGATCGCCCGCGTTCTCGAACATCCACGCCGCGACCGCTCCGGCGGGCGCCGAATCGATTCCGCCGATGCTGAACGTACTCGTACCGCCGTCAAGGCTGACCGTCGATCCACCACCCAGTGGACTCGTTCCGAGGGCCTCTAACGTGGCCTCGCTACCGATGCTGAAAGTCGTGTTATCAGCCGCGACCACCCCGCCGGTTGAACCGTCCAACACCAGCGTACCGCTGCCTGTAACGTTCAATTGCTTGGCGGGGGCGCCGCTGTCGTTGAACGCCAGGGCGGTCAATGTCGCGCCGCCGCTGAAGTTAACTACCGCCGGTGAGGCAACTGTGCCCGTGGCCTGCAACTCGCTGGTATTCACAGCGCCAGTACCATCGATATGGAGCGTTTGGGCGGGACCAATGGCCAGCGCGCCGCCAAGGTTGACGGTGCTGTTTACGCCAATGGTCGCCGAAGTTCCGCTCAACGCGACGCCTGTGAAGGTGATCGTGTCGCCGGAGAACGCAAACGTACTGTCCTGCCCCAGCGTCAGGGCGCTGTTGATGTTCACGGGGGTGTTGGCCGACGCGATGTCGGCCCTCGCCGCGGCCGCGATCGGCGCCAGGGAGGTAAAGCTCACGCCCGTGCCCGGCGATTCGATGGTCAACGTCATACCGTCGTCGATAGTCAGCGGTCCGAAGGAGGCCGACGATGCGATGTCCACGACCGCCTCCAGGGTCGAGTCGGCGGTGACGCTGAAGTCCGTACCGGTCATCACCAGGTTTCCGGATACCGCGGCGCCGGAGGCGTTGAAGAGTTCAAGCACCTGATCGCTGTCCAGTGCGCTGTTGTAGACGTACACCTCGTCGATGATCTCGGCGAACGGTTGAACGTCGGTGGTGCTCCAGTGATTCCCGATCGACAGCACGTCGCTGGTGTCCTTGGCGGCGCTTTCGTTTACGTACAAACCGTCAATGTAGAATTTCGTGGTCGTTCCGCTGCCGACGGCCGTAATGTGATGCCAGGCGTCGCCGCCGGCGGCAAGGAAAGTCCCTGAGCCAAAGTAGCCGCCGGCATACGTGCCGAGTTCGTTGCCGCCGTTGGCGAGAATAATCTGGTGCCCGCCGACACCTGAGCCGCGAGTGGCCGTACGCCAGTTCCCCGTGGGATGGAGATTGTAGAACCACATGCCGACCGTCCAGTCCTCACCGATGTCGATGCCGCCGGAGCCCGCCGTCAATCGTTGGGCGGTGTTGTCGGCGGCGGTCATGCCCTCGCCGATCTTTCCGCCGCTACCCGCGGTAAGCGCCGCACCATCGGTCAGTACACCGTCGTTCGCGCCGCCGTTCGACCCGTCGTTGTAGACCGTGGCGCCGTTGGTGTTATCGAACGAGTAGTGTGCTGCGGCCCCGGCGGGCCCCAGGCTCCCCCCGCCGACGCTGAACGTGGTCGTACCGCCGTCGAGTTGGACCGAGGCGACGCCCGGCGCACCACCGGCATTCAACTCGCCGGCGCTGACTCTGATGGATGTTCCCGTAGCGCCGATCGCACCGAGGGCGTTGAAGCTGAGCTTTGCGCCGCCGGTCTTGATGAACGTGCTGTTGTCGAGGATCGTCAAGGCGCCCGCGGTAATGTCGCCGCCGGCGGAGATCGTCCCGTTACCGGCTCCGATAGTGACGTTGTTAAGCGTCCCGCCGCCGGCGGTTATCACCCCGCCGCCCGAGACGATCACCGTGTCATCGACCGAGAGCGAACCGGCCGTCAACGCCCCGCTGACGGTGAGGTTGCTTCCGGCGCCGCTGAAGGTCGCCGCGCCGGCAAGCGTCAAGTCATTGCCCGCCGTGACCGCCAGATCGGCGCCGTTAGAGACCGCCAGGCTTTGTGCGACCGCTCCTGGCGCCGCCACCGTGACAAGATCGTCGAGCGTGTCGACGATCGCGTTTTCATTGTCTTGCGGCTGGGCGGCGGAATCCCATTTGGCGCCCGCGGACCAGTTATCCGAGCCTCCCAACCAGGTAACGTCGTCGAACACGGTCGGCGCCGCGGCGGCGCGGATTTCCGCCAGCAGGAGATAATCGGTCGAGTGCCCGATCGTGACTCGATCGGCCAGAACGTCCGCCGGCGGAATGTACTGACCGTAGCTGGCGGGGTCATCGGTCTTGAGGCTGACGCCGTCCCATGAAATGACCTGGTGCGTCAGCAATTCACCATTGTAGAATGTGATGTCCAGATTGTGATGGCGCGAATCCTCGGCGCCGGCGTAATCGTTTCTGCCCCAGAGATCCAGGATGATATTGTCATGCACCGCGTCGAAATCGAGATCCACAATACCTCCGCCGGCGGTGGGAGTGATGTAGATCTGGTCTGTTGGAAGCCACGTTTGAGCAGGGGACGCCGATGTCGGATCGTCCGGGTTGTAGACAAAGGCGTCGCTCAGCAAACCGCCCGTTGTTGAACCGAAGCCAGGGGCGGTCGTGTTCGCGACGTCTACTGTCAGCGGGATCTCGGCGTTGACAATGGGCTCGTCAAAAGCAAAACGGAACTCGAACCCGCCGGGATTGGCCGAGCCCGGGCCCGTCATGCGCATCACGACGTACTGCGAACTGAGTGCGCCGCCGGCAAAGCTCTCCAGTGTGAGGAGATTGTTCCCCATGTTCGACAACGCCACTATCTCATCGGCCGGGCGAACTGGAACCACAGCACCGCCCGGATCGCTGCTCTCGAACCAGAACTCCATGTGCGCAACTGCGTCAATGAATGGGCCCCGCTGGCTGTAGACGAACGAGTTTGCGGTGATCGGAGCGTTAAAATCCATGTAGACCGTATGCGGCCCGATGCCCAAACCGGCGTATTGAGCGCCCAGGTTGTTGGCGGTTCCAATGTCGGCGGTGGTGATGGCGCCGTCGAAAAGGAAGTCCACCGCGTAGGCGCCATTGTACTGCGACGACGCACTGAAAGCCGTCGGCACATCGAACAGATTAAGCTCTGCAGAAGCGGGCGCGGCGATCATCATTC
>CAZSLS010000028.1:0-46328 GCA_964607575.1 uncultured Planctomycetaceae bacterium
GATCGTGGGCGGCTATCCCAGTTATGTTTTCCAGTTGGATTGTCGCTACCGCTGTAAGGAGGCGCAGTTCCAGTTTCTGGAGGTCCAGTGCGATCAGTTCTCGGTGATGTTTGATCGCATCGAGTTTTGAGGCTTTCCCACCGGCAAGGGCGTCGCGGATCAGCTTCATCTCTCTGGTGGCTGCCGGGATGACCGTTTCGTCGAGCGACTTGAGTTCCACCTGCCACCGCTGGCGCTGTGAGAACAACTGGGAGAGTTGTCGGGCGGCTACCAGGGCGGCTACCTGGCGTTGGCGCTCGGAGGCTGCGATATTCTGCTTTGAAGCGGCGATATTGCCCTGGTTGCGATCCCATAGCGGCAGGGGCGCCGAGACCTGCGCGCGGACGGCGTTGCCGTCTGAGGTGGTGTCGTACTGGGTCTGGTAGTAAGCCAGGCCGACCGTAATATCGGACCATCGTTTTGTCCTGGCCAGTCGGAGTTGGGCGTGGGCTACTGCAGTTTGGGCTCGTGCGGTTTTTAATTGCGGATTGGTCGCGTTTGCGGTTTTCAGGAGTGCGTCGAACTCGCCGGCCAGCGGTGAATCGACGTCGAGCGAGCAAACGAACTTAGGGGCCTTGGTGTCGGGTTGGCGACCTATGGTGACGAGCAGACCGCGCGTGGCATCGGCGATTAGCATGGGGCTCTGATCGAAGGCGGTCTTCGACTTTGCGGCCTGCCGGGTGAGTTTGAGCGTCTGGGATTCTGAGGCTTTGCCCGCCTTGAACAGGCCCGTCGCAAGATCGAGTCGCTCCTTGTCTGCCGCGGCGATTTGCTCGGCGAGGGCAGCATTGGCCTGAGCGTATGCCAGGCGTGCGAACGCTTCCTTTATCTCGGCCCGCAATGCGGACCATGTTTCGATGAGTTCGGCCTCGGAGAGAAAGATATTGGCAGCGGCTACCGATACGCGTGCGTCGGCCTTTCCGCCGATCTCGAACTTCTGGGCGAGAGAGACTATTCCCCGCGTTTTCTTGTTGGGCTCTTCGATGAAAGTACCCCCGACAACCGGGTTCGGCCAGAGCGCCGCCTGTGCCTGGTAACCGTGTCTGGCGCGGACCATGTGGCGAGCGCGATACATCCCCGGATGCGTTCGCCATGCCACTGACAGGGCCCCGGAGACAGTAAGCGGGCTTGGAAGTTCCGGGGCGTCAGCCCGTCCGGCGGGCGCCAGAATTCCTCTCGAGGGAGCCTCGGCAGAAGCGACGAGTTTCGCCGGCGGGTCGAACCTGCGGTCACATCCGCCCAGGATCGCCGCCAGGGCAAGCAGGATGATAAGTCTATTCATAATGTAAAGCCTCGATTATCGTCAACCGCAGACCCTTATACGTGGGCAGCAGTGCGCCCAGTGCGCCTACCAGTATCGCCAGGCCCATGCCCGCTGAGGCCACCAGCCAGTCAACGGACAATCGGAAAGCGCCGTACGACAGCTTCATCGGCATGTCGTCGAAATACATCCCGCCCGCCAAACCGAGCAGACCGCCGAACATCGCTATGATAACCGATTCGGTCAGCAGCGAAATCGTGATGTCGAACTTGCTGAAACCGAGAATCCTGTGTGTGGCTATCTCGCCCATGCGGTTGACTACGATGGTGTACATTGTATTGACGCCGATAAGCACTCCCGCGACGGCGACGAGGCAGACCATGAAAACCGACAACCAGAAAACCCACGCCAGGCCCTCGGAGAACTGTCCGTAATACTCCCGCTCAGTGCGGCCTTTGAAGAATTTCTCGATGACGCCCGACCGGCGGAACAGGGCGGTAGCGTCGCGTGCATACGTGGGGCTGGTGAATTTGGCGACTACCAGCGAGTGCGTTCTGCGGCGCATCACGCTCATCAGGGTGTCCTGGGGCACCCAGAGTTCCGACTCGATGAGCGAATTGTTGTCTGTGAACCTGCCGACAACTGTCCAGTATACGCCCTCGAAGCGGATGTCTTTACCGATCGCCAACGCTTCGACCGGGACGCCGAGTTTGACATGCGCCATTGAGCCGGCGAGGACTTCGAATGCGCCTTCGGCGGGTAATCGTCCACCTTCTCCTTCGATGATACGGATGCCTTCGTGCACGTCGAAAGCGATCGGTGAGACACCGCGGATAGTGACGGCCGACTTGGCGCGTGACTCTATCGCCGCCGCACGGACCATGGCCATATGGAGTATTTCCGGCGAGACCAGCGGTTTGCCCGAGGCGCTTATTGCCAGGTGGGGCATGGAACTGACGGCGACGACCTCGGCCGAATCGATCTCGCTGAACATGGCGTTCTGGCCTTTGCGGCTGATCATGAGCACGTTGCTGTCAGAGCCGGTGATATCCAGACGCGAAAACAATCCTCGCGACAGTGAGAGCATAAGTACGGCTGCAAAGACGACAATTGCGATCCCCAGCACGGTGGCGCCCGACTGCCAGGGGCGTCGTCGCAGGTTTCGCAGCGAATAGTTAAGGGGCAGGTTCATAGGGGGCTCATTCGTCGTGGGCGATAGCTGTTACGATTTCCAATTGTGATGCCCGCCATGCCGGGGTAAGGCTTCCGAGCAACCCGCCGAGGCAGATAATACCGATACCGACCAGCCAGACACCGGCGCCGGTCGTCAGCGTTATGGTAATTCCGCACGTCGAGACGCTCTTGATCAGGTTGGCGCTGATGATTGCCTGGACGACCGCGCATCCGACAAGGGCGCCGACGAGCGCCTGGATCGCCCCTTCGGAGACCACCATTGTGAGAATCGCGACGCGCCTGAAGCCCAGCGTCCGGAGAATACCGAATTCCCGCGTGCGCTCCAGCGTGGTCATCGAGATCGCATTGCCCATCGCGATGAGGATCACCGCAATGATCACGACAATTACGATTCTGCTGATGGTCACCATATCTCGCAACTGATCGACAGAGGCGGACATAAAAGTTTCTTCGCGTTGTGTGGTTGTCTTGACAGCCATCGCCAGGGTGGTGTCTATCTCGCGGGCGACGGCGTCGGCGTCCGCGCCGGGCCTCAGGCGAATTAGCACACGATTTGAGATTCCCTGCTCCTTTACCGCTTCCTGCAGGAAACGCCTGTCGGCAAGGATGAGAAAATCATCGGCCGAGCCGTCGGTCGTGAATATTCCGCTTATATTGAAGCTGATCCCGTCGAGTTCCTGCAGGACCACATTCTGACCGACCTTCCAACCGTAGCGCCTGGCGATCATATTGCCCACCAATGCACCGGACTTATCGCTCCGGAAGGTCTTGAGCGCTTCGGGAGAAACGTCATACTCTCGAAACGTCAGGAACTTCTCCTTGTTCACACCATGGATGGCGATTATGTCGCTGGCTGACTGGCACGACGTCATCAGCAGTTTAACTGGCATCACTTCCGCTACTTGCGAAAGCTTTCCGATCTGAAGCGTCTCGGAATCGGAAATCTTGCTGGAAGTCGGTCAGTAACGGTCCTTCTGCATCATCACCAGGTTCTGATTGTCTCCGGCGCTCTGCGTGACGCGGGCGAGGCTGTTCTGTGCGGTCAGCAGAAAGCAGACGATCAACGCCGAGATCACGCAGCATCCGGTGGTGGCGATCAACCGCGTCTTGGACCGGAACATGTTCTTGATTATCAGCGGTAGGAGTTTCGCAGTCATTTATGCACCTGCCATTTCGGTGTTCTTGAGGCGGCCTTTTTCCAGACGGATTGTCCGGTCGGCAAAGGCGGCCGCCGCCGAATCGTGGGTGACCATCACCATGGTCTTGCCCAATTCTTTATTGAGGCGCTTCAGCAGCGTCATTATGGATTGTTCGCTTTCGGCATCGAGGTTCCCGGTAGGCTCGTCGGCGACGAGTACCTTGGCGTCGGTGACTATCGCGCGTGCGATGGCCACCCGCTGCTGCTCTCCGCCGGAAAGCTGTTTGGGATAATGATCGCGCCGCGTGAGGATTTCGACGGCTTCGAGTGCGGCCTGGGCGTGCTCCAGGCGCTGCTGGTAGTTTAGCGGAAGGACGAGCAGGGGAAGTTCAACGTTCTCGAATGCTGTCAGCATTGGCATGAGATTGTAGAACTGGAAAACGTACCCGACGTTCCGCGTTCGCCACGATGCTTTCGCCGCGTCGCTCATGGCCAGCACGTCCTGACCGCCGATTGATACCGCCCCGGACGTTGCGTGATCGATACCAGCGACGATATTCAGCAGAGTAGTCTTGCCCGAACCGCTGGGCCCCATCAGGGCAACAAACTCGCCGTCTGCGATGTCGACGCTGACGTCGTCCAGTGCGTGGATCTCGTTTGCTCCGCGGACGTATGTCCTGGTGAGATTCTCTATATGGATGTATGGTTCCATTACTTCTCCTGCACCGCGATGCCCGGTTGCAATGAGGTCAGATGGCTTGTGATGACGCGTTGTCCGCTCTGGAGCCCCCCGATGATCCGTGTTTGTGTGCCGGAAGCACCGTCGGTAGTTACGCTCTGCTTTCGAGCCCGACCGTCGTCAATGACGAACACATAGTCTTTTCCATCATCGGCCAGCAATGCGATTGTGGGAATCAGGACGGCCTGGTCGGCGGGCGCGGAGGTCGGGGTCTGAGAGAGGAACGTAATCCTGGCGACCATTTCGGGAAAGAGCATTTCGTCGGGATCGTTTATTTTAACGCGAACGGTGACAGTGTTCTTCGCCAGTTCGGCCAGCGGTTCGGCCCGCAGAACAGTGCCCGAATAGCGTCTCTCGGGATTGGCCTCGGTAACCACAATCGCAGGCTTGCCGACGACAATTGACTTGAGGTTCGCCTGCGTAACGTCGACTCGCACCTGCATTTCTTTGGGATCGTACAGCGAAACAAGCTCGGGGGCTTTTGCGGCGTTGATCCATTCGCCGATGCGATGGAGAACTTTCAGGACGCGAAGAGGGCGATCGGACTCAGGCGCGGTGATCGTGCAATAGCTCAGTTCCCGCTCGGTTAGTTCGACGCGGCTGTTGGCGGCGGTGAGCTTGGCCTGGGCGACGGCGATATCTTCGACGCGGTAGCCGGCCTTCATTTTGGCGAGTTCGGCGCGGAGTTGTGCGCTGACGGCGCTTGCCTTCTTGAACGTCGAGAGATCGTTGTCGAGCGTTTCGGCCGAGATGGCCCCGGACGGGAGCGCCTTGCTTCGTTCGTAATTGGCTTTGGCGATCCGCTCGATTTCAGTGGCTTCGTCTACGCGGGCCCCCGCGGCTTTGATATCTTCTTTGCGATAACCGGCCTTGAGTTTGGCGAGGTTCTTCTCGGCGGCCTGGACTTCGGCGCGCCCCATCGCAAGGCGCGTTCGCACGTCTTTATCGTAAAGCGTGGCGATAAGCTGCCCGGGCTTGAGGATCTGCCCCTGTCGGACCGAAAGTGTGTCGAGTCGTTCGGATATCCGGGCCGAAACGACCAGGGGCCATGCGGGCCTGGCCACTTCGATCCAGCCTCCGGCGGTGAACTGTCGCCCTCGGGCGGTTCCGGATAGCTGGACCAGTGCAGTTTCGACGGTGAGCCTTGCCGGTCGCTTAAAGTGATTCCACCCATGTGAAGCGCCAAACCCGATCGCCATGCAAACGGCGCACAGGACGAGCGTCTTCCACAGCTTGCCCGCGCCGCGGGGCTCGGTAGGACATTGTAACACGATCGGCGTCAGCTACAAGCCCGTTCGTCTTATACGCTGCAAACCGGTAATGATTTTCCAGGTTTGGCGGTTACCGTGAGCCCGGATGAATTTCCGCACGGTTATGCGATCGATGTCCTTTCTGGTTGTGGTTTCTTGATTCCGAACAAAGCATAAAGGGCCGGTAGCACCAGCAGCGTCAGCAGATTATCGGCGATAACGCCTCCGATCACGACCGTCGCCAGCGAACGTTGGACCTCGGCTCCGACCCCGGTACTCAGGGCCATCGGAAGGAAGCCCAGAACTGCAACCATACCGGCCATGCAGATAGGGCGCAACCGAAGGAGCGCGCCGTCCTCGATCGCCTGGAGGGCGGGGGTTCCCCGGGCAAGGCGGTCCTTGATGGTGGAGACCAGGACGAGCCCGTTCAAAACCGATACGCCTGAGGCGACGACAAAGCCCACGCCGGCCGAGACCGTGAAGGGCATCCCGCGCAGATGAAGTGCGAGCAGCCCGCCGAGAGCGGCGAATGCGGGTCCCAGGAAAATTATGAGCGACGCGCGTGTGGAGTTCGTGGCCGCGTGCAACAACACGAAGATGAGAAGCAGGGCCAACGGGACGACGATCATCAGTCTTTTCGTCGCCCGCTGCAAGTGTTCGAACTGCCCTCCGAATTCGACGTGATAGCCTGTCGGCAGGACGAGGCTTTCCTTGATCCTGCTTTGGACATCCTCCACGAATCCGCCGATATCCCGCCCGGTGACATTGCACTGGACCATGATGCGCCGCTTCTGCCATTCTCGCGTTATTGTCGACGGTCCCTCGATCTGGCGAATGCGGGCCAGACGGACCAGGGGAATGCGTTCGCCGCCCGCGGCGGGGACCAGGATTCGACCGACCGCGGAGATATCCTTGCGGTACTTCTTATCGAGTCTGATCACCAGATCGAACCGCCGCTGGCCCTGGCGTATCTCGCCAACATGCCTGGCGCCAATTGCTTCGACGATTTCAAGGACGTGCCTCGCCGGAACGCCGTAACGCGCAATGGCCTCCTGGTCCACCCGGATCTCCAGTACGGGTTGCCCGGTGATCTGCTCGGTGTAGATGTCCGCGCTACCGGGAATCGATCGCACGATAGCCTCCACTTCCGACGCCTTGTCCCGCAACAGTTCGAGATCGTCCCCGAATATCTTTACGCCAAGGTCAGTCCGGATGCCGGCTATCATCTCATTGACGCGCATCTCGATGGGCTGAGTGAAGACCATCCGCATACCGGGCATACCGGAAAGCTCCTCGCGCAAAAGCGACGTCAGTTGATCCTGTGTCCCGGCGCGGGTCCATTCCTTTCGATCGGTCAGCGTAATGAATACGTCGCTCAGCTCGATCCCCATGGGATCCGTGGCGACTTCCGCGGTTCCTGTCCGCGTCCATACGTCTTTTACTTCATCGGGAAACTTTTCGGCGATGAGCTTCTCGATCCGCGTTCCGTAGCGGGCCGACTCTTCCACGGACACTCCCGAAAGGCGCACGGTGTTTATGACGATCCCCATCTCCGAGAGTCTCGGGATGAATTCCGAACCGGTGTTCGTCGCCAACCATGCGCCCACGACAATGACGCCCACGGGGAGCAAACTGAACGCGACGGGCACTTTCAGGACGAGGCGCACCACGGGGCGATACAGCCATCTGAGCAGTGAGGTGATGTGGTCTTTTCTCACTTTGGTGCGTTTGGTGAGGAAGAGACTGGTCAGAACGGGTATGACGGTGCAGATAAGGAGTACCGAACCGGACAAGGCCAGCAGAATCGTCAGGGACATTGGTTGAAAGAGTTTGCCTTCGATCCCCTCCAGGGCAAGGACCGGGAGATAGACGATCATATTGATCGTCTGGGCGAACACCGTTGGACGGGCGACCTGGATTGACGCCTCGCGGACGACGTCCATTACGGATCGCCCGGGCACAGCTTCCTCGAGATGGCGGACGTTGTTCTCGACCATGACCAGCGTGCTGTCGACGATGAATCCGAGATCTATCGCCCCGAGACTCATCAGGCTTCCGACAATCCCAAAACGAAGCATCCCGTTGAAAGCGAAACACATCGACAGGGGGATCGCCGCGGCGACGATTAGTCCGGCCCGCAGATTTCCAAGGAATATGAATAACACTGCGACAACGAGAATACCTCCCTCCAGAAGGTTGTTCCTAGCGGTGTCCAGCACCTGATCGACCAGGGTCGTCCGATCGTACACGGGATGAATCTCCACTCCGGACGGAAGGGATTCCCGGACGTCTTCCAAGCGTTCTTTGAGGCGCCGGGTTACTTCATCGCTGTTTTCTCCCATCAACATGAACCCGAGCCCCAGGACTACCTCGCCCTGACCGTTGGCGGTGCTGGCGCCGCGGCGGATTTCATGGCCCACCTTTACGGTCGCCACATCCCGGATACGGATTGGGGTCCCGTCGTGGGCGGTGATGACAATGTTCTCGATTTCGCTGACGTTTTGCGTCAGGCTGATCCCCCGCACCAGATGCAACTCGCCGGACTGGGTGATGTTCCCGCCGCCGACATTGAGATTGTTCTTCAGGAGCGCCTCTGAAACGTCGTCGAAAAGCAGGTCGTACTTCATGAGGCGCGACAGATCGATCAGTACGTGGTACTGTTTTCGTTCTCCGCCCCATGTGTTGACCTCTGCGACGCCCGCCACGGACGCGAGGCGCGGCTTGATGACCCAATCGTGGAGCGTTGTCAGTTCCTCCAGGGTCTTTCCTTTACCGGTGACTATATAGTGGTAGACCTCCCCCAGCCCGGTTGAAACGGGGCCCATTTCCGGGCGCGGTGTCCCGGCGGGGAGTTCGACCGTTCCAAGGCGCTCCATGACGACCTGTCGCGCAAAATAAATATCCGTTCCGTCTTCGAAGATAACGGTCACCTGCGAAAGCCCGAATTTGGAGATCGAGCGGACCTCGACGAGTCCGCGCAGTCCGCCAATGGCCTGCTCGACCGGGAAGGTGATCCCCTGCTCGATTTCCAGGGCCGAAAGGGCCGGTGCGACAGTGTTGATCTGGACCTGGACCGGGGTCGTGTCGGGAAAGGCGTCTATCGGAAGGCGGTAAAGGGAGTAGGCCCCGGTTCCCAACAGCACGAGCGTGAAAAGGATCACCAGAAAACGATGTCCCAGCGACCATGTTATGATGCGATTCAGCATAAATACGGTCTCCTTGGGCCTATTTCTTTCCCGGATCGACTTCGCAGCAACCGGCGCCGATGCTTCCCTTGAGAATTTCCGTTTTCAAGAGAAAGCTGCCTGTAGTGACAACCTCCTCGCCCTCGACAACGCCGCTTTCAATCACGACATGCCGCTCCATCTCGTAACCTATCCTGACCTTGCGGGGCTCAAACAGCGTGTCGCTGCGCCGAACGAAGACGACATTGCAGCATCCCTCCCATTGGACAGCTTCCCTGGGAACAACCAGGGCGGCTTGGTTCTTGCGAATCGAGACGATCGCCTTGCCGAACATCCCCGAACGCAGCAGCCCGTCGGGATTGGGGATTTCAGCGCGTACTTTGAGTGTTCGCGTCCGCTGATCCACATGGGAGCTGACGCAGATGATCCGACCGGCGCGTTGCTCGCCGGGCAACCCCTCGGACTCGAACACGATAGTTTGTCCGTTACGGACCTTCAGAAGGTCCGATTCATAGATGTCGAGCATTGCCCACATTAGAGACATGTCGGCGACGCCCAGGAGGGGTTTTCGGGCGTCAACAACTTCACCGATCACAGCGGAACGTTCGACAACGGTCCCCGAAAAAGGGGCAAGGAGAGGGAGGAGTGAGGATGTGTCCCGTTTCTCGGACACATCTTGCACTTGCTCCTTGGAAAGACCGAAATTCTGCAACTGTTGAAATGCGTTGGAGAGTGCTATGCGGCCTTCGGTGAGTTTGGTTTCGGCTTCCAGGGTCTCTTGCCTGGTGGAGACATTGCTTTCGAGAAGCTTTTTCTCGCGGGCATAGTTCTTCTCCCAGAGATTCACGAAGGTCAGCGATTGGAGATACGCGGCCTTGGCGGCGCCTAGAGCGGCGGAATCCACAATTGCGAGAGTTTCACCCGTCGTAACGCTCTGACCGAGGTCTTTACCGACTTCCCGCACGACACCAGACGAGCGTGACGCGAGATGCGCGTAGCGATTGGCGTCATACGTGATTTGGGCGTTGCAGAGAATCGTCTCGGTTACATCCCGGGTTTCAACGCGGACATATTCCAGGCCGACCGCACGGGCGATTTCAGGAGATCGAAACTGGATTTTGACCGTGTTGGTCTTGCAAGTCACCGATGGAGGGCGCTGGCTCCTGGGCGGTTCGCTCATGCGGACAAGATGAACGGACGGCGTTGAAGGGACCGGTGGCTCTTGGCTCTCACGGGAAACCAGAAGTTCGGGATTGCAAATAGTGCATTGCGACTCCGGAAGATTGTGATCCGCGCACCAGTCACCGGTCGATTTGAACGCTGGGATGATCGCGGGGCTACACCTCGTACAGACAGCCTCAGGGACTCCGTGTCCGGAACAAAACCCCAATTTCTCGATCAGGGACTTGTCGCAGAAAGGGCACCGGGCCACGGATATTCCGTGTGGACAATTCTGTGCGGACATTTCCGGCGAAGACCCGTTCAACCATCCTTGTCGGTCAGCGACAATGACGATCGCCGCGGCGCCGCCAAGAAGGAGGACGCCCAGCAATACGGGAATGATCTTCTTTTTCATGATGCGTCTCCTCGATTTCCAGTGTCGTTTATCGTGTCTCTCCAGGGGGGAGATCTCCACCCTTGCAAAGGTCGCACTGCGATTCCGGTACGCTGTGGCCCGCACACCAGTCGTTCTCGGCTTTGAAACCGGGGATCAGATCCGGATTGCATCTCGAGCACAGCGCCTCGGGAACGCGGTGTCCGGCGCACTGGCCTTTTGTTTCGATCAGGGTCGGGTCGCACCAGGGGCAATCCTTCTCCGCAATCTTGTGCCTGGCGCAAAACTCCGCGGTATCCGGGGGTCCGTTGTCTTTGCCCTTCCCGGTAAACTTGAGGTACATAAACGCTCCGCCGCCGCCGACGAGGATCAGCAGCACGGCAATAAGTAAGTTCTTTTTCATGGTAGTCTCCTTCCCGCAACGGGGATTGTTCTTCGATTTCATACCCTTCAATCCTCTACAGGATTGTTCGGGCCGGGTTCATGCGCGTAGATTGGGTCGTGGGATTCCCTAATTCGTATCGGCCTGCAGCGATGGCGCGAACGTTATCCCAAGGGTGCTTGTAGGTGGAGAATCATGCGCGAGGAGGGTGAAAGGTTCCTGCCAGCTCACCCGCGAAAGGGATACCGCCGGTAGGGGGTGCGATGAAGGAGGAAATGGGTGCTCCCGTCACTGTCGCCGGAAGGCACAAAGCCAGGAATACTCCGGCGCAGCAGGGAAGCGAACAGTGTTTACACTTGTTTGGACAGCAAGGGTCGCCATCCGGAGTTTCACGTTGCCCGGAATGCATATCGTTGGCGCACGGGTCTTGATCTTGATTGCACTGGATATCCGGCTCGCAGTTCGCTTCAGCAGAATTCGGCGGGCACGATTCGCAAGAGTCCGAAACACTGGAATCGTCGCCGGGCCCCTCGGTAAATACCGACAAATGAACCTGCCCGGAAAACAAGCCGAAAACCACCGCAAGCGCAACGCCCCTGAGCCAAACTCCGCGTCGCGATGTATTCACTCGTCTCATGCGGTAATTTCCATGTAGTCCCGACAGTGAATTGTAGCAAATTCATCTCGTATTTCAAGAATATTGTCTCTCCGTAACCGTCCCGGCGATCTTGCCGGTTTTCGCTGTCCGGGCGTACCGAAAGGATTTTGTGCTTGTCAGCGGTGGGGCGGGGGGGGATAATTCACGGTATGAAGAAGTTGGTATTGCTATTGCTGTTCTGTGTCGCCTTCGCAAGCGGCTGCCTCGAACTCAAACAAACCCTCACGGTGACTTCCGAGCCGGAAGGCGCCTTGGTGGTGATTTCCGACAAGGAAGTCGGGCGGACGCCGGTGACTTTTGACTTTACCTGGTACGGCGACTACGAGGTCATCGTCCGTTACCCCGAGAAGGGCTACGAGACGATCAGCACCAACGCGAACATTTCACCGAAGTGGTATGGATATCCGCCGCTGGACCTTTTCGCCGGTATGATGCCCTGGACAGTCCACGACAAGCGTTATCTCCACTACAAGCTCAAGAAGCTCAAACTGCCCAACGACGAAACGCTGATCAAACGGGCCGAGCAAATGTCCGACCGGAACGCACGGGCCGAAGACTGAGCTGGCCTGCATTTCTCACGCGAACGACTCGATTCACGGTGCGGGCTTTGTCGCCGGTCCCTCGTCTAGCTTCGGGAAAGTTTTCTTCACGAGTTCTTTTTCGCACATGCGATAGATTATTCCCTGCAAGGGATACTCGTAGCGATACACCTGATGGTCCTGAGCAAGATGATAAACAACCATGGGCGAGAACTTGCGACTGGAGCATGAGACCCTCACGACGTTGTCGGAAAGCGGCGTGAGCCTGAAGTCCACGAAGTTGACAGCTCCCTTCTCGATGGCGTGTTGGTCGACGATCATCTTGACAGTCGCCGAGGTCCCGCGGGCCGCGACGAGCCTCAGCACCAGCGGGAACGTGCCTTCGGGTACGTAGTTGTCGGGACGGGGGGCCGTGGCGGTCGTTTTCCGATCGGCGATCTTGCGAACTACGGTAATCTTGTTCTTGCTGAGTGTTATCCGCGTCTCCACGCTACGTTTGTTTCTAGTTTTCTTGTCGCGGTGTTTGGAAACGTAGAGACCCTCGGAAAGATCGGCGTTTATCCGCCAATTGCTCTCGTACCGCGACCCCGTGATGTTTTCGTGGATCTGGTTTTCGGAGAACATGCCTTTCGTTTTCCGGTTCCTCGACCTCTTTTCCCAACCGAGTGGCTTCATGTCCTCGGTCACGGCGATGAACCAACGGGTCTGGTCCGAGCCGGTCCAGTATCCCTCGAGTGTGTCGGCGGTGAGTTTTGCTATAATCTCCGCACCGTACGGCGAAGCGTCTTTCGGGGGGCGTGTCACCAGCCACGCCAGGGCGACACTGACCGCCAGGAGTCCCACCATTACAATTGCCAGGAGGCGTGCCTTCGCCTGCGGTACGTCATTTCTTGTCGGGTACATGCGACTCATGGTACTTTGACGAATGCTCCGATGTAAAGCATGAGGTTATCCTGAAAGGTTGACTAACGCCGGTGCGGTCGGGCACAATACCCCCCTGGCTCACTGGTGCGGAAGCCCAACGAACCGACCCTGGCTCACCGGAGTAGGATTTGAAATCTGCCGATCGAAATGAATCTAGCGTCCGCGACCCGCGAAAAGTAGACGCGCCGCCGGAACTATTTCAAAGGCGCCTGCAATTGCGGGGGGTACTCGTTGTTCTCCTGTCGCTGTTGACGTGCGTGTTGTTGACCGTGTCGTTTATCGGGTGGCGGATTCAACTTCCCTACCTTGCGTATTTTGCCCTCGTGCCATGGGGCCTGGCCCTGGGCGGCGCCGTAAGCACGCGGTGGGCACTCTTGTGGGCCTGGGTGGGAGGATTCGTATTCTGGGCGATTAACCTTTATTGGTTGTGGTGGATAACGCTACCGGGCTATGTGGGGGGTGTGTTGTACCTCTCGCTCTACTGGCTTGTAGCCGCGATCGTGCTGCGCGGGACATCGAGACGTTCCTGGCCGATGTGGATATGCCTGCCGGTGGTGTGGGTGGCGCTGGAGTTCATTCGAGGGCAGGCGCCCGTGCTGGGCTTCCCGTGGTTCTTCCTCGCCCACAGCCAGTACTGCCGTCCCTGGTTGATCCAGGTCAGTGACGTTACCGGGCAGTACGGCGTGTCGTTCATTGTGGCGTTGGGCAATGGGGTGATAATCGACCTGCTCGCCCTTCCGCTGTTTGGGCGGCAAGGTGAGCGCAAGGCCAGGATTCTTCGCCGTGGTCCGTGCGGGATCGTTGCCTTCGCGGTGATTCTCGCGGCGATGCTTACTTACGGATGGTACCGAACCGAAAAACAGAGCGGACACTTGTCCGAGGGTCCGTCTATCGCGGTCGTTCAACAGGCATTCCCGCAGTCGCTTTATCTTCCGCGAGTTCCCGAGGAGAAGATATTCGAGGAGCACATGCTCGCCAGCGCCTGGTTTAAAGATTCGGGTTGTGACCTGGTGCTATGGTCTGAGTCGATGGGTCCGGGGGGGCTTAATCCGGAATATGTGCGGGCAATGCGAATAATCGCCAAAGTGGGAACGACGTCAGAACAGAGAAAAATCGCAAGGGAGAAACACGAGGAACTGCAGAAGTATCAGACCAGGATCACTGAATTGCTGGGCGAACTGGAGTGTCCGCTCCTGACCGGGTTGCTGGCGGTCCACTACGAGGCACTGGAGGACGAGGGCGAAATTGTCACGGTCCTGAAAAACTCGGCGCTGTGGTTCGACCAGTCCGGTGAGGTTACCGGGCAGTACTCCAAGAGGCAACTCGTGCCATTCAGCGAGTACGTGCCATTCCAGGACGGTTGGCCCTGGTTGCACCGTGTACTCAGAGGCGCCGTCCCCCCCGCCATGCCGCAACTCCAACCGGGAAAGGAATGGACCCGCTTTAAACTCACTCGTGGATCGAAGGAATGGGTTCTGGCAAGTCCGATATGCTTTGAAGGCACTTTTCCCGACGTCTGTCGCGAAATGGTTGTCGTCAAAGGCAAGAAGGTTGTTGATATACTCCTGAACCTTTCCAACGACGGATGGTTTGTCTGGAAGTACGGTGATCGCCCGTACCGCGACAGCAGCGAGCATTCCCAGCACCTCGTGCAGTATTACTTCCGCGCCGTGGAGACTCGCTCACCGGTCGTGCGGTGCGTCAACACGGGCATCAGCGTATCGATTGATTCCAACGGGCGGGAGATCGCGAGGATTTCCCGCCACGGGGCGACTATGGTCCCCGGCGCGATGCTGCTGGGCGCCAAGGAATCTGAAAACCCGGTTCCCGGCGAAAAAACCAGATACCAAATTGGCCCAAGGGTGCTTGTGGACAGTCGCGTGAGTATGTACAGTATCCTCGGCGATGTGTTCGCCTGGTTGTTGGTTATCGCCGCGGTGGTCTTGACGGTAGCAAGCCTGTGGCGGCGAAGGGTTGTGCAGAAAGGGTAAACATATGATGCTTTTGTGTCTCCGCAAGATTTCGGTATGTTTGTTGATTACCGCATTCCTTGCCCCAATCGTCGGCGGGTGCAGACCGCCCTGGGAGTCAGATACCGTTGTCGTGGACGTACCTCCCGTTGACCGGGCGAGAATACGTCAGGATGCAGTAATTGCATTACGCCAAGCCGCCGGAGACGACATTGCGAGTACTCGATTCATTGCACTCGAGGCGATACCTTCGGCTTTGGGCGCCCCGGGCGGGGTGATATGCAAACAGGCCCTGGGCGATTCGAGTCCTGAAGTTCGCACCGCCGCGGCAATTGGTTTGGGAGATCTCCGCTACGCTCCGGCGAAAGAGAAACTCCAGGCGATGGTGATGTACAAGGTCAAGGGCGCCGAACCTGACGCGCGGGTCTATTGCGCCGTGATTTACGCGCTGCACCGACTCGGTGACGAAAAGCATACGACGCATCTGGGCGAACTCCTGTTTGACCGCGAGAAGGAAGTGCGCGCCACCGTGGCGGCGGTAATGGGCAAGATGAGGCTCAAAGCCGCGATATCCCCCCTGAAGTCGGCGCTGGTTGACGAGAGGGACCACGACTTGAAGTTCGAACTGACCCGAGCCCTTGCGCGGTGTGGCGACAAGAGCAGCCTCAGGCGGCTTGAGGCTCATACGAGAGATCAGTTCGTAGACGAGCAGATCATTGCAGTAAGAGCAATGCTCGAGTTGCAATCTCCGATGTGCCGGGCGATTTTCTCTTCGCTGGCTGCCAACGACAAATCACCGCGAGTAAGAACTGCCGCCGCCGGCGGTCTTGCCGCCCTGGGATATGAGACACCGGCACTGTTCAGTTATTGCGTCCGGGCTGCGATGGAACCACGGGCGCTCATGAAAGAAGCCCTCGGTAATCGCCGCAAGCCCACGGACAAACAGGTATACTTCCTCCAGAGCCTGGCGGTAGGGGCATTGGGGAAATTCAAGCATCCACAGGCTATCGATGTTGTCGGTAGATTTCTCAAGAGTTCCGACCCCGGAGTGCGGGTGGCGGCTGCGGCAAGCATACTGGAGACAATACCGCGACCACTGTCGCCAGAACCGATCGTAATGAAGAAAAAAATCCGGACCGCTACACAAGCTCTGACAAAACCTGCCCCGCGGCGACGAAAATTGCATACATCGGGCGCAAAAGACTAGAAAACTATGTTGCAAAAATGCGACAATGAGACAGTAGCCCGCCACACCACCAGACGATTGTTCTCCGGGCTGAATGTAAATCGTCGCGAGTTTAGAATTTTTCTTGACTTGCATTGGTAAGAAATGATAATCGCGGTAGAATCAGTATGGTCAGTTGTTTTAGCCAACCCCGGTGGACAAGGATGCCCGCAGGCGGTTCTGATTCGTACCTGGCGGTTCGACCGCATGAACTGTAACCTCGAAGGAGACAGCAGTTGAGCATCTTGACAAAGATATGTGTAGTGTTAGTGCTGATTGTATCGGTGGCGGCTAGTGGTGCATTCCTCAGAATAGTGACGGTGCAACGCAGTTGGAAAGACGCTTACAATAAGCAGAAAGACCGCGCCGATGTAGCCGACCTGACCGCTTCCAATGTTCAGATCGCATTGCAAAAATTGGCTGCCAAACTCACGAAGGCGAACGAAGCGTCTCTTGCCCATAAGAAAGCTTTCGATGACGAGAAGGACGCCCGCGCTACCGACAAGGCTGCCGCTGCACGGGCTGCGGCTGTTCAGGCAGGGCAGTACGATGTGACGAATGCGAACCTTGCCAAACTCCAAAAGGACCTCGAGGCGTCTCTGGCGATGAAGACTCAACTTCTCGAGGAAAAGGCTGCGCTCGCCAAGAAACTCGAACTCGCGAACGAAGCGAACAGGGGACTCAAGAAAGACTTCGACGAAGCGACCGTTCAGATCCGTCGTCTTGACACAACGGTCAAACACTACGCTCTCCTGATAAAGGACCTACGCGCTGAAAACCAGGAACTGCAAGCTGAAATAGCATTACTCCGCAGCAAGGGCGCGACAGTAGCAGGCGGAGGCGGCGATAAAACACCGGTCCCGGTGACCGCTCCCGGGCAGGCCGTTTCCGGTAAAGTCACCGCAGTCCATGACGGTGTAGCCAGTATCAACATCGGTCGGGCCAAGGGCATCAAGGAAAAAATGAGGCTCAAGGTCTTCCGCGGCGGGAAGTTTGTTGCACACCTGCGAATTGACCTTGTCGAAGCCGATTCTGCCGCTGGTGTAATCCTCAACAAGAAGCTTGATGTCATACAGGGCGATGAAGTCGCCACGGACCTCAAGTAGAATCAGGAGCCGTTTGATTATGAGCCAATTACCGCCAAACGGAACGATCCAGGTAAAGCCTCAGTCCAATATCTATACGTTGATGATGATCATAACTATTCTCGTGTTGGGCGTTGCGATCGGTTTCGTAATGAATAAGCTGATGTCGCCGGCGAGCGCCGGCGGGTACGGGTTGGAGTTCGGACAGCTCTTCGACCCCGTACAGGCGCCCAAGTAATCGTCTTTCATTGGATCGTTTCGGCCTCGGGGTCCGCGGGCGCTGCTGTTCTCCTTGCCCGGATGCTCCGCGTTTGGGGACGGGACGTTTCGCCTCGAGCGGCCGGACAGGCCGATGAATACCTCCAACGATTTCTGGAAGCAGTTGTTAGCGAAGGGTCGTCATGATCTTTGATTCCTTACTTGGCATGTTCTCGATAGACATGGGTATCGACCTGGGTACCTGCAACACTCTCGTCTGCGTTCGGGGGCAGGGTATCGTCCTTAACGAACCTTCGGTGGTCGCCGTCAAACGCGGTACAAATCGGGTTCTACAGAACGGAAATGCCGTCGGAATCGTCGCAAAAGAAATGCTCGGAAAAACACCCGGTTCTATCAGCGCCATCAGGCCCATGAAAGACGGCGTCATCGCCGACTTCGACATCACAGAAGCCATGCTCGGATACTTCATCCGAAAAGTGCATCGAAGACGATCTCTGGTCAAACCGCGAGTGGTCATAGCGATTCCCTCGGGCATAACCGCCGTCGAAAAGCGAGCCGTACTCAATTCCGCCGAACGGGCGGGCGCCAGGCGGGTTTATCTCGTCGAGGAACCGATGGCCGCGGGTATCGGGGCGGAACTGCCTATCACCGAGCCGACTGCATCGCTGATAGTCGACATCGGGGGAGGTACGACCGAAGTCGCCATCATGTCCCTTGCCGATATCAGCGTATGCGAATCGATCAGGGTCGCCGGCGATGATATGGACGAGGCAATCGCCGCACACATGAAGAGAACCTACAATCTCATGATTGGCGAGCAGACATCTGAAAAGATCAAAGTCAATATCGGTTCGGCGGCGCCCATGGACGAGGAGATAACCCTCGAAGTTCGCGGACGGGACATGATCTCGGGTCTACCGAGAAAGACCGTCATCTCGTCCGAAGAGGTTCGCGACGCCCTGAAGGAACCGGTAGGGGCGATCATCGACTGCGTTACTCGCACGCTCGAAAAAGCCGAACCTGAACTTGCCGCCGACCTCGTCGACAACGGGATCACCCTCGCCGGCGGCGGAGCCCTGCTCAAGGGCATGGACACCGTTCTGTCCAACGCTACAGGCCTCGACGTGCGAATCGCGGCGGAACCAATGTCGTGCGTCGCCAGGGGTACGGCGGTCTATCTGGAGAATCTCGAACTCTGGAAAGACACGATGGAAAGCGACGAAGACGAGTTTTAACCCGTCGCTCCGGCTCAACTCGAAAGTTCCCAGGCTACTCCGCGGTGGAGTTCTGCCCAAGCAATGCGATCCTGAGGTGGTTCAGTGCGCCCATGGCGGCACGGAGCCGAATCTGCTCGCGATGGGAGGCGTAGACGTGGCGGAACACTTCGGTGGTGTCCGGACCTGCCAGACCGATGAATACCAGTCCAACCGGTTTGTCCGGCGAGCCGCCGTCGGGCCCGGCGATTCCCGTCAGGCTCACCGCCCAGTCACTGTCAAATCGATCCCGGGCGCCTTGGGCCATTTCACGGGCTACAGGTTCGCTGACGGCGCCGCAATCGTCCAGAATCTCTTGGGGGACGCCCAGGATGTCACGCTTGGCGGTGTTGGCGTAGCAGACGGCGCTGCCGAGGAAGTATTCACTGGCGCCGCTGAGGGAGGTTATCATCTCTCCAACCATACCGCCGGTACAACTCTCGGCAAGTGAGAGAGTTTCCTTGCGACTTACCAGTAACTGTGCGACGAGTGACGCAAGCGTATCGGCGCCACTACCGATAATCGCCGGACCGAGGCGCCGGGCGAGTTTGGCGGTCGTTTGGGCGGCAAGAGCGGCGGCCGCTGTTTCGCTGTCTCCGGTGGCGCTAATCGTCAGGGAGATCAGACCGTTGGAAACGGTTGTTCCCACAATCACATCGCCCTGGCGGTCGCCCAGGATGTCGGCGATCTTCTCGGCGAGGTCTGACTCCCCGAGTCCAAAGACACGCAGGACTTCGATCACCACCGCCAACTGAGAAGGAGGGATAAGGGCGGCAGCGGAGGATTCGAACATCGCGTGCATTTCGGCAGGAACTCCAGGCATGCAGATCACCAGCGACTCGCCGACCCTTACCGCAATCCCCGGGGCAGTTCCCCGTTGATTGTCTATCGGCGAAGCGCCGTTTGGGATCATCGCCTGCAGTCTATTGGCACGAACCATCCGTCGCCCGCGGCGACTGAAGAACTCCTCGATTTCAGCGAGGCATTTCTCGTCGAGTACCAGTTCGGCGCCGAGTACGTCGGCAAGTGCGTGGCGGGTAAGATCGTCCGGTGTCGGTCCGAGCCCGCCGCTGACCAGGACGACGTCGGCCCGTCCGGATGCGTCACGAATTGCGGAGGCAATTTCGGTGGCGTCGTCGCCAACGGTGTGGTGTGAAACTGTCCGTATCCCCATCCCCAGTAGTTTCTCAGCCAGCCACGCCGAGTTCGTATCAATCGTTCGCCCGGACGTTAGTTCATCGCCGGTGGATATCAGTATTGCTCGCATGGTACAAATATTACCACGTCGACGGCGGGTCGGTACGCTTTTTTCCAAGGTAGTGGCTTTCGGTTTGCTCAGAAACATATATAATGCCCCTCCCATGGGTATGTATTGGAGACTTCGTTGTATGAAGGAACTTTGTCGCGGGACGGTGATTATGGCTGTGCTTGCAGGATGTGTCCTGTCGGGCCCGGGTTGCGGGGCCGATGGTAATCTGTATCTTCACCGCGGAGCCAAGTCTCAGGCCGCCGCGATATCGGACCCTCGCACGTGGCAACTCTCCGGACAGATGCGTGATGTTCGTCTTGCTGTCGACGGAGATCGTTCGACCGCGGCGGTAAGCACCCTGATACGCGATAACACGTCGCTTACCATCGACCTGCGAAAAGCATGCTTGTTTAACGCTGTTTTTATCCACCACGGTTCGATGACAGACGGATATTGCGGACGGGTGGCCGTGCTGACGAGCCTGGACGGCAGGACCTTCACGCCCCAATTCGAGGCGCCCGGTACACCTGCGGTGACCAGTCTGCTCATCATAAAACCGGTCCTGGCCCGCTACGTTCGGTTGAAACCCCTCAGGCAGGGCCCGGGCGCCTGGTCGGTAGCTGAAGTGTACCTGCAGTAGTTTCCCAATCCGTTTGGCGTCAGGGCAGGGCTCCGCCGCACTGCCGGAAGACTGAGTACACGGAGTTTATCATGGAAAACCATGGCGACCGCGACCTTTCCGTACGGAATCCCTCCCCCTCAGGATCCAACCCCCCGCACCTGTTGTACATTGGGATATTGCTGGTTCTCATAATCGGGCTGTTGGCTGTTTTGTGGACCAGGGAGCGTCGCCTGCGGGTGGCCGCTGAGCAAAACGTCGTCAACCTGCGCCAAGAGAACCAGACGCTGCGAAATGCGATGGGGACTATCGGGGCTTTCCGGGCGCCTGCGACGCAACCGGGCGGACCGTAATCAATGAGTTTTTCCTGCGCTCTTGCCGCATGCCCCGTACCGCGAGTATCATGCCTGACTTGGACTGACGTCATGACGAGGCCCGTATATGCGGTTTAGCTTCAGGCTCAGCAAGAAGAGAGTGTTGGTTGCCATGCTGGCGCTGGCTACCCTTACGTCTCTCTTGGGTTCGATAGTCAGCGATATGCTGAGGATGCCCGCAACTTGTGCGATGGCGCCGGTGAGTGACTTTGTCAAGGCGTCGACCTCCGCGTTCAAGTCGGCGATGGCTGACCGCGAGGAGCCAGCGATGTCGGCGCCGGAAGCCGCCAAGCTGCGCGAGGAAGTTAAGCGGTGGCGAAGCACGGCGGAGATATGTTCCCGGCGCGGGAGATACTGGTGGGAGAGGTGCCGCGCAATTCAGAACACCCGAAGTGCCTATGGAGCATCGCTGAACACGTGCGAACTCATTCCCGCGCGGGTGATCATGGGCGAAGCGCTACCCTACGGGCAGTCGCAAACAGTGGCACAGGGAACGATCCACGGTGTCGAAAAGGGGATGCGCGTAATCGATGTGTTCACCGACCGATCCAAGGCACTTCCCGACGGCAATCGGATGCGTGCCATCACCGGTTTTCCACCTGTCGAGGGCAAACCCATCGCCGGTTGCGTGCTGGTCGGTTGGGTAGAGGCCGCCGGGAGTTTCACCGCGAGGGTCAGGCTGGTTACCGACAAGCGGTTCAAGATCGAAGCGTGGCTACAGAGAAAGATTGATCCCGCCAGCCCGCGGAAAATCATCGGTAAGACACCGGACGGTCCGACCGAGGCAATCCTTACCCGGGAGAATAACAAACTCATAAAGGTCACGCTCCGCGGCGACGGGGAGCGGGGCCTGGTGACGACTGACGATATTCCCAAAGATCACAACGTCCGCTCTGGTGATTGGATGTGGACCATTGGACGGTCGGCGAAGTTGCCCGTCCAACTGAGAATCGGAGAGGTCGTCAACGTTACACAATCGGACAAGAAGCCGAATTTCGTATCCCTGCGGGTGGCGCCGGCGGCGAGACTTGGAACCCTGCAAGACATCTTTATCGTCCGTTCACTCGTTTCGCAGTTGCCTCCGGCGAAGGGGGGGGACTGACACCGATGCGATGGATTCCATTTGTAATCCTGATCTACGTTGCCGTGCTGCTCCAGGTGGCAGTGGGGGCGCTGCCCGTTCAGTTCAGCCTTACGGGCAATATCGCACCGGATATCACCGCTATAATTGCAGTCTTCTTTGCCCTCTCGCTGCGAGATCCTCGCGATGCGATGATGTCCGCCTGGTCACTGGGCCTGGCGATGGATCTCATGCTTTGTGGTATGGGCGGGGCAGTGACAGCCGTGGGACCAATGGCGATCGCATACACGCTGGGGGCGGGTGTGATTTTTCGTGTCCGCGAGGCGTTCTTTCGCGAGAGGGCTCTGACCAAGGCGCTGCTGACTCTGCTGTTCTGCCTGGTCGTTCACAGCTTGTGGGCGACGATGCAGACGATCCTGAGCTTCGCATGGTCCGCGTGGTGGCCGGCAATAACAAAAGCGATCGGGATTTCGATTTATACCGCCGTTATGGCACCGCTTGTGTGTATGGTCCTGGAGCGGTGTGGCGGGTGGTTCATCGCAGCTCCCGCAAGGCGGCTCAGGCGGAGATAACCCATTGTACAAGAATCGTCTGAAGGTATTCATACTCGCGGTGATACTCATGTTTGCGGGTGTCATTCTGCGCCTGGGCTACCTGCAGATCGTCAAGGGAGACGCTTACCGTCTGGCGTACACCGAGATGCTGCGGAACGTCGAGTCGCTCCCGGCGCTGCGGGGACGGATACTCGATCGCAACGGGTTCATACTCGCCTACGATGAACCGTGTTACTCGCTCTTTCTCGACTACCGCCTCATGACTTCCAACAAGAAGTGGAAGCGACGCCAGATCAGGGCTATTGCCAGAGAACTTTCGATACCGACCGACCGCGCCGAAAAAGTATTTAACCTCCGCCTCAATACCACATTACGACTCGCCGAAAAGGCCGCCAAGCGGGCCAAAAGGAAAGATCTCGGTGTAACCGAACTCTCGCCCAGCCAATCCGCTCTGGTCATGGAAGACCTGCAGAGTACGATTTCCAGGATTATCTGGCGCATGAAACGCCAGGAGGAGATCGTCGGAATGACCGTTCGCGGACAGCGCCAATCCCACCGGATTGTTTCGGGTCTCGACGAGAACGCCGCGGTTGCCCTGCGCGGTGAAATCGATAAGACCGTAGGAGCGTCGATCCGTCCGGACAATCGGCGGCGATATCCATATCGATCCGCCGCCTGCCACATAATCGGGTTCACCACACAGGTGTGGAAGGAAGATCTCGAGCGCCACAACATTTCCGCGACAGAGGGCGACTGGTTCGCGAGGAACAAGGTCAACTACCGCGACGGGGACAGGATCGGACGTGGCGGGGTCGAGATGATGTGCGAGCAATACCTCAGGGGGCAGCGCGGCTATCGGGTCAGGCAGGATCGCAAAATAGCCCGGGAGCGTCCCGCGGCGCAGGGGCAGGACGTCCATCTTACCGTTGACATTCGCCTGCAGAGGGATATTCAGGCACTGATGGACGGTAGAAACGGATGCGTAGTGGTCCTTGGCGTTCGCAACCGGGAGGTGCTGGCGATGGTCTCAGTACCGACCTACGACATCAACCGATATCAGCAGGATTTCAGGAAACTTATCGCCGACAAGGTGAATCTTCCGCTGCTGCACCGGGCGGTAAAGAAACTTTATCCGCCCGGGTCCACGATGAAACCGCTTGCAGCGATTGCGGCGCTGGGGACGGGTATGATCACCCCCGGTACGGAGTATACATGCAGGGGATATCTCCATGCGAGTGAGCCCACTAAATTCAGATGTTGGCACAGGCGGGGAGGGCACGGTAGTATCGATATGGTCGATGCTCTGAAGCGAAGCTGCAACGTCTACTTCTACTGGGTTGGGGAGAAACAGGGCATCGAAATGCTCGGTGACTGGTTCACCGGATTCGGTCTGGCGGGCAAGCCCGGGACCGGACTGCCGGAAGAACGCGCCGGACACGTACCGATAATCGTACCGAGAACCGGGGCGGTGGGGATATCGCGACTCCTGGCGATCGGGCAGGGCCCGATGGACGCAACACCACTGCACGTAGCCAACGCGATAGCGACGATAGCGGCCGGTGGCGAGTTTCGCTCCCCGATAATCGCCCTGGAGGGCGGACCCAAACCCGTTCGGCGACAACTGCCCGTTCAGTCCGCCCACGCCCAGGCCGTCATACGTGGAATGCGAAAGGTCGTAAGCGAGCAGGGCGGTACCGCCAACAAGTACTTCAAAGAAAACATGCCCAGAACCGCCGTATGCGCCAAAACCGGTACCGCCACGGTCAATCCGCACATACCGGACCTCAATGGTAACGGACGTGCCGATCCCGAAGAGAAAGAATCAAACATGGTGCTCAAAGGCGACATGGCGTGGTGTGTCGGGTTCGCACCATACAAGAATCCTAAATTCGCGTTTGCGATCGTTGTCGAATACGTAACCAGCGGCGGGGGGGGAGCAAACGCCGGACCGATCGCGAGAGACCTGATCCACCTGCTGGAGAATCCGCAGTACGGATACCTAAAATAGCTCCGATGGCAAATGCGCTCAGACAATACCTCAGATACACCAGTTGGCCTATCATCGCCGCCATGCTCGGCCTGATGATCTGGGGCGTCTGCGCGATACACGTTTCCGAAGAGGCGGGCGCCTTCAGTTCCGCACAGGGATCTTCCGCATCGGCACACTGGCGAATGCAGATGATCTATTGGGTCCCCGCACTCGCTGTATTCGTACTGATGTCGATCCTGCCGTACCAGAAGGTGGGGCGGGCGGCGTACGTTCTGTTCGCAGTTACGCTGGTGGTGTTGGTCGCTTTGGTCGCAATACCTCGCATGCTGGGCGAGAACCACGCGCTGGTGAGGACCGTCCTTCCGGGCATTCGCGGGGCGCACCGCTGGATCAAGCTCGGTCCGATACAGGTCCAGCCCTCCGAGATCGCCAAACTCACCTACATCATCCTCCTGGCGTGGTACCTGCGTTACGGAGACCACTATCGCAAAATCACCGGACTGATCGTGCCATTCATCCTTACGCTGATTCCGATGACGCTTATCCTGAAGGAACCGGACCTCGGTACGAGTCTGCTGCTGCTACCGACGCTCTACGTGATGCTCTTTATGGCTGGGGCGAAATTGAGGCATCTACTGGGCATCGTGGTCGTTGCGACCGCATTGATATTCATGCCCTTCCCGGTAAAGTCACCGGTCGACAGCAAAGATCCCGAAGACCGAACGCGACGGGCGCTGTCGTACTGGTCGTACGATTCCGGCGGGGAGGGTTATGTTGTCTGCGCGGCGCCACTGGTGATCATGAAGTCGCACCAGCTCAAGAGGATCGACGGGTGGTTGAGGCAGGAGGAATCCGGTATATCGAGGGGAATCGGCTACCAGTTGCACCAGTCCAAGATGATAATGGGTTCGGGACGCTGGACGGGGCGGAGTGACTGGAACAATACCGCCACGTATTTCCAGATGCTGCCGGACGACCACACCGATTTCATCTTCTCGGTAATTGGGGGGCAGTGGGGTCTGCTGGGGTGTCTGGGAGTTTTGTTTCTCTATGGTTTGATCTTCCTGTTCGGCGTAGAGATCGCAATCGTCACGTACGATCCGTTCGGGCGGTTGCTGGCGGTGGGGGTTCTTGCGCTGCTGGCATCGCAGATACTGATTAACATCGGGATGACGGTCGGGCTGGGCCCGATCACAGGGATGACCCTTCCGCTGATCAGTTACGGGGGTTCGTCGCTGGTTGTCAATTGTGCGGCGTTGGGGCTTCTGGTCAACGTGGGCTATCACAGGCCCATGTTGCTGTCGCGGCGCCCGTTCGAACACGGCGAGAGACGTTCCAAGCCGCCGGCGCCGTACGGTCCGATTGCGGCGAACGGCCGACCGGACTTTCGTAAAATGTAATGCCTGTCCACCGAGGCAGATACGAAGCGTATCTGAAAACTTAATGTCCGACGATGAATTGCAGGGCAATCCCGAGTACTCCACACCTTTCGCCTCGCCTGTCGGCGGTTGGCCCGACAGGGAGGAGTTGAGACTTGATGACAGTTATGTAACCGGTCTCTTCCACCACAAACCTCCTTCCGTCGGCGATCTACCGCCGGTGCTCTACCTCCATGGAATCCAGTCGCATCCGGGTTGGTTCTTCGCCTCGGCGGGGCAACTCGCCGCAAACGGACACGAAGTGTTCCAGGTCGCCAGGCGAGGCAGCGGGGCCAATCATGGCGACAGGGGGCACGCCCGCTCCGCCCGCCAGACACTTGACGACGTGCAGGCGGCGATCCGATTCGTCCTCGAGCGGACCGGCTCGCGGCGTGTGGCGCTGGTGGGCGTAAGCTGGGGCGGAAAGCTGGCGGCGGCTTTTTGCGCATCGTCAGACGCCGAAGCGATTGCGTCCCTCACGCTGGTAGCGCCGGGCATGGTACCTCTCATCGACGTATCGCCGGTAACTAAACTGGCGATTGCCGCATGCCTGCTGGTTCGTCCGCGGGCACGGTTCGACATACCGCTGGGGGCCCCTGAACTATTCACCGACAACGAGTCCATGCAGGAGTTCATCCGCACCGATCGGTTAGCCTTGCATTGCGCTACGGCCCGCTTTATGTACGCAAGCCGCTGCCTCGATCGCCTGATAGGGCGGGCGCCTGCCGGTTGCCTGAAAATGCCCGTAACGCTGATTCTGTCAGCACACGACCGCATCATAGACAGTGTGGCGACCGCCCGGTCGATAATACGATTGACGGCCGAACGCGCGGAAATTATATCGTTGAGCGGGGCACACACGCTGGAGTTCCAGGAAGACCCAGTCGCATTTTACCAGGCCCTGCTGACCGCCTGCGAGAAATAACGGCGTTTTCACTGACGCATCACGTCTTCGTTTTGGAGTAGGTGGTGGACTTCCAGGTTACCGTCGCGCCGGCGCGAAGTTTTGTCATCGAAATGATAATTACGACCAACGTGATGATACACGCCATGGAATACGTCAGCGCCAGAGCCCCCGCGTTTCCGAGCAGGCGGTAGTACCTGAAGATGACGCTCAACTGCATAGCGACCCCGGCGAGGCCCGCAATACCGCACACCAACGCAGAAGTCGAACCGGTCGAGTGGAATCCCAGCAGTCCCACCAGCGCCGCAGCATACGGAAGGAGGCCCATGACCGCCATCAGCAGAAACGAGATCGTAAGGCGTTTGAGCGTCCCAAACGTCCCGAAGAAGATTCGGGACCAGCCTCGAATTATCTGCTTGAAGGATGTGTACATCCGGACCGTATACAGACCGTCGCTACGCAATACACGGAGTTTCTTACCGCTTTTCTTGATGCGATCAGCCATGTGCATGTCTTCGTTGACCTGGTCCTTTACCGCTTCGTGCGTCCCGATCGCCTCGTATACCTCGCGGCGCATCAGCATAAACGCTCCGTTGGCATATGCGTTGGGCTTGGCAGGATTGTTGACCTTGTCGGGGCTGAACCAGATCATCATCACCCCGCTGCATACCGGTTGGATGACTTTCTCCCAAAAACCGTTCATCTCCAGGGCGGGCAGGATGCTGAAGAGGTCTATATCGTTGTCGCGCGCGTGTTGCACCGCCACCGAGAGCGTTCGGTTGGAGGTCTGGCGGCAGTCCGCGTCGATCATGCATATCCACTCGCCGGTTGACTGGGCGATTCCCGTCTGCATCGCGTTGTTCTTTCCGCACCAGCCTTCGGGCAGGGACTCGATGTTCACCAACCGCAGGCGTGGGTCTTCGTCGGCGATCCGCTGGACTATTGCGGCGGTATTATCGTCGCTGCGATCGTTGCAGACTATCATTTCAAAGTTGGGATAATCCTGCCCCAGCATGGACCGAACGCACCGTTCGATGCAGGCTTCCTCATCCTTTGCTGCCACCATAACGCTGACCAGCGGCGGGTCGTCGCCGGGTCCGGGGCTGTCGGGTCCCAGCATCCGTCCGCTGCGCTGCTGCTGATAGATCATTACGTGGCGCGATATCCACACCATCGCCACCAGCACGGAAAAAACTGTAAGGACGACGCAGGATACTACCATTACTTGCGACCCTTTTGGTCGGGGGTTTTGCGGCCGCCAGCATCGAATGCCGCCCGCGCCGCATCCATAACCTTGCGCACGGGCTCCCCGTGACTTTGTGCGGCCTGCTGACAATCGTCGAATTCCGGTGAGGACGTCACTATCGACCCGCCGCGCCGCCCGAGTTTGATCCTGATCGGCCCGAAGGGGGTTGTTACGGTCTGGTGTTCCCGGGCGAGTTTGGTTCGTCCGCAAACCCTTCGCCGCACACCCAGAGAGGTGGTCTCCGTCAGCAGGATATCTTCCGCCGCTGTAACATCGTCGGGCTCACACAATACCGACAACTGCCACGCCGGACGCGATTTCTTCATGACGATCGGGGCCGCCCATGCGTCAAGGCATCCCGAGGCGAGGAGCGTTTCGATTGCCGCACCGATAATTTCACCGGTGCAGTCGTCCAGATTAACTGTAAGTTCAACCACCGTGTCGGCGGTACCGCACTCGCTGAGGTCGCCAACGAAGACTCGAAGCAGATTGGGCAGTTCGCTGCTGTCTCGCGTACCGGCTCCGTAGCCTACGGCTGTCACGTCCATCGTGGGCATCTCGCCGAGCCGACCGGCCAGTGTGGTCAGGATCGCGGCGCCCGTCGGAGTGGTCATCTCGCCCGCGACGGGGCCCTGGCGGGTCGTAAAGCCTCGCAGCAATTCGGCGGTCGCCGGCGAGGGGACGGGAATAGTCCCGTGCTGACACGTTATCGTACCGCTGCCAACCGGAATCACCGAACAGGAGACCTGGTCGATTTCCAACAGTTCAAGCGCCAGGCACGCCCCGACGATGTCGATAATGCTGTCTACGGCGCCAACTTCGTGGAAGTGTACTTCGTCAATTGCACATCCGTGTACTTGCGCCTCTGCGCGGGCCAGTCGGGTGAAAATCTCCGATGCCCTCTCCGACGTCCTGGCAGGGAGATCGGCCCGCTTAATCAGGTCGAGGCAATCTTTCAGGCGTCGATGGGGCTGCTTGTCGCCGTCGGGAGCGACCTGTACGTCGAATTTCGTCCCGGAGATTCCGCCCCGGACGGTGGTTGCAGCGGATAGTGTGTACGCGCCGATGTCCAGATTGCCCAATCCCGACCTCAACGTGTTGAGATCGCAGCCCGCGTCAAGCAGGGCGGCTACTATCATGTCTCCACCGGCGCCGGCGAAGCAGTCAAAATGAGCTAAAGTCATCCGAAGGTCCCTTTATCTCCGGGCGGCGGAACTCGACAACTGCTCCGCTCGCCATTACTGGACCCGCCAAGTGTATGGACCGGAGCGGTCGAATGCAAGAAGGGGGGAGTTTTTGGATGAGTGAGCCCCGCAAAAAAATTCCAAAAAAACGCTTGGAACCCCATATCTTGTCTTGGTATAGTGATCTTGTTCTATATATAGGGCTTAACCCTGAAGGTTACCTATGCAGTGTCCATACTGTGGACAGGACGACGACAAGGTTGTGGATTCTCGCAGCAGCGAAGGTGGACGTGCCGTCAGGAGACGGCGAGAATGCCTGGTCTGTGAACAGCGGTTCACCACATATGAGCGGGCCGATGAGGTCGTCAAACTCAACGTCATCAAAAAGGACGGGACCCGGGTACCCTACGATCGCCAGAAGGTTATCGATGGTCTGCAGAAAGCCTGCTTCAAGAGACCGGTCACCGGCGAGCAGTTGCTGGATATCATCAGCGCCGCCGAAGAAGAGATGTTTTCGAGTTTCGATAAGGACGTACCCTCGAAGTTCATCGGGGACGTCGTGAGCAATGAGTTGCGGAAAGTCGATAAGATTGCATACATCCGTTTTGCCAGCGTTTATCGCAACTTCACCGACGTCGGTGAGTTAATAGACGAGGCCAGAGAAGTTGACGCATCGCCGCTGGTCGGACCCGGGCAGGGCGATTTATTTGAGGATGATTAACTGCGCCCGCCCGTTTGGAACAACCAGCCCGTAGGTAGAAGGTAAGGAGTACCGCCGTGAATGGATCAGGGACGATCCGGGTAGCCAAGCGAGACGGGACATTCGAGCCATTCGACCGCGACAAGCTTGCCGCCGTGATGTACAAGGTGATGCGGGGCGGTCCCAACGCTTTCACCGAGTCGCAGGAAGTCGCACTCGCCATAGATATATATCTCCAGCGGCGGGGGTGGGCTACGGTGTCGAGTGCGGCAGTCCTCGAGATGGTTCTCAGAACTTTCCGGCGGATCGGTATGGATCTGCCCGCAGCGATAATGGAAACGCATCACACTTGGCGCCTTCGGAGGTGTCGACAGATGAAAGTCCGCTATGGCGATGGTCGGACGGCGGTATGGGATAAGGGCTGGCTCGTCAAGCTGATCTGTAGCAGTTGGCATCTGGGCATGGCTACAGGACGCATACTTGCCGGCGATATAGAAACCAGGCTCCTGGAAGACAATGTAGAGGTAATCGGGCGCGGGGAGCTTGTCGAACTGGTCAACGCCCTGGTCGCTGCATACGGTCTAGCCGACGCGGTGCCCGTCGAACCACATTCACTGGAGACTTGACCGCCACCCGATTGCGGTTTTTTTCGACCGGTTCGGGATTCTCGTGTTATTGTCCGGGATGTCATGTATAATCCCCGGCTGGATGTACGGTTTAGTGTTCGGGTGCCGCGACTTTTGGAACGCCGGACGAAAAATTGACCGAACGATTTACTGAAACAGGCAAAGGAGATTCCCATGCGATCTCTAACTGGATTATTTGGACGCTCACCTTTTGAACCACTCATCGAGCACGCTCGCAAAGTGCATCAGTGCGTGGCGCTGGTTCGTCCGGTGGCCGAGGCGGTCATATCCGGTGATACCGAGCGACTGGAAGAACTTCAGCACGAAATGTCCAGAACGGAATTCGAAGCCGATCAAATCAAGGACCGTATCCGTCAGGCACTGCCCAAACGCTACTTCCTGCCCGTCAACCGGGAGGATGTCGCCAAGTTCCTCTCGGAGATGGACAAGGTCGCCGACGATACCGAGGATTTTGCTATTGTCGCCACATTCCGCCGCGTTTCGATTCCCGACGGCTTGAAGGACGATTTTCTGGAACTCGTCGACAAAGTGCTGCAGGTCAGCGAACTGCTCTTGAGTGTCGCTGAGGAGTTGGCGACGCTTCAACATGAAGCGTTTTCCGGTCCGGAATCGAACGATGTGCTGATGCGGATACAGGAAGTATGTCACGCCGAATGGGAATCCGACAAGCTGAGCCGCCGGATCGCCCGGCGCATATACGGCGATGAAAGCATGGACCCGATCAACGTCCTGCTCATCGAGAAACTCTGCCGCTCACTGACCCAGATAGCCGACCACGCCGAAAACGTTGGAAAGAACATGCGGCTCATGATTGCACGCCGCTGAGCCTTCCCCAGAATCGGAGCAGTCTTTGACTACGGTTGTAATAGTATTGTTGGTAATAACCGTTATTGCCGGGTTCTACATGTCTTGGAACATCGGCGCTAATGACGTGGCCAATGCAATGGGGACGTCCGTTGGTTCCGGCGCCCTGACGTTTCGCAAGGCGATCATACTGGCTGCTATATTTGAATTTTCCGGGGCGTATTTTGTGGGGGGGCACGTAGCCCAGACTATTCGCAAAGGTATTGTTCCCGTCGAGTACTTCGAGACCGCGGGGCAAAGCACTCCGGGCGACGAGACTACACCAGCGCTTACTACCGCGCCCGCGGGTGAGGGCATGCCCAACCCGTCAAAGCAAATAAGTGAAGGCGAACTGAGATTTGGTATTGGGATGCTTTCGGCGCTGCTTGCGGCGGCACTTTGGTTGAATGTCGCGACCTTCTTCGGTCAACCGGTATCAACCACCCACGCGATTGTGGGCGCAGTAGTGGGATTTGCGATAGCGGCGGTGGGGTTTCATGCGCCGAACTGGTGGGTGTTGGGCAAGATATCGGCAAGCTGGGTAGTCTCTCCGCTCGCTGGCGGGTTTATTGCTTTCCTCATGTACCGGGCTATCCAACGCTACGTCCTGCGCAGCGCCAGACCGGTTAACGCTGCCAAACACGTCGTACCGCTCGGGATGGGCGCGGTTGTCGCCGTACTCTGCCTTTCGATCCTGTACAAGGTCCTGAAAATCGACCGCGTTGCCGAGGGAGTGACGCCCAGAGTTTCCGCGTGGCAGGCAATGGCGCTGGCGGCGGGCGTGGGGGCTGTCGTAGCCGGCGTTGCATGGGCGATCATCCACCGTGTGGCCAGGAAGTCCGACCACAAGCCTGATGAAGCCTACGAGGTTGTGGAGCGATGGTTCGCCCGGGTCCAGCCCATGACCGCGTGCTACCTGGCGTTCGCACACGGAGCCAACGATGTAGCCAACGCGATCGGACCGCTGGCAGGGGCGTTTCGGGTGTTCACCGGCGGCGGAATAGGCAAGAATGCACCCGTGCCCGACTGGTTGCTGGCGATCGGAGGAGTCGGTATCGTCGTCGGATTGGCGACCTACGGATACAAAGTTGTTGAATCTATCGGCAGGAAGATAACTGAAATCACGCCCACGCGCGGTTTTGCGGCCGAGTTCGCCACTGCCTCGACAGTCCTGGTCTGCTCGCGAATGGGCCTGCCGATTTCCACGACTCTTGTTCTGGTCGGCGCGGTAATGGGGGTCGGATTGGCCAGAGGCTTCGCCGCGATCGACATGAGAGTTATCAAGCGAATATTCGCCTCGTGGCTCATAACGATACCGATCTCCGCCATCTTTGCCGGCCTGCTCTACCGAATCCTCTGCGCGATAATGGTTTAACGACTGGCAGTCGTCAGATCATTTCGCTTCCATCCAGTTGCTGCCTGAGGCGATGTCCACTTTGAGCGGGACGGAAAGTTCGACAGCACCGCACATTTCCGCGACGATCATTTCGCAATCTGATTCGACGGCGGCTTCGGGCGTTTCGAATACCAGTTCGTCGTGAATCTGGAGCAGCATGCGGCTGGGGCGGGCTTCGGCGGCGAGTCTGGCGGCGATGTTGATCATCGCCCGTTTGATGAGGTCGGCCGCCGAGCCCTGGACCACCGAGTTCAGCGCGAGGCGCTCGGCGAAGGCTCGCCGCTGCGGATTGCGCGAGTCAATTTCGGGAATCTTGCGCCGGCGTGCGAGAATCGTCTCGACGTATCCGTGTTCCTGGGCGTGGGCAATGCAACTCTTGAGAAACTTATCGATTTCGGGGAAGCGGTTGCGATACTTGCGGATGTAGTCCGCTGCTTCGGTTCGTGATATGCGAAGCGTCCGCGACAGCCCGTGGGCCGTCTGCCCGTATATGATACCGAAGTTCACCGTCTTGGCGCGCCCTCGCTGCTCGGATGTAACTTCGTCGGCGGGTACGCCGAACACCTCGCTCGCCACCATGCGGTGGATGTCCTGGTCGGAGGCGAATGCGTCGCACAGCTTCCGGTCTCCGCAGAGATGCGCGAGCATTCGCAATTCGATCTGCGAGTAGTCCGCCGATATCAACAGCGTCCCCGGCGGGGCGATGAAAGCCGAGCGAATCTTCCGTCCCTGCGGTGTGCGGATTGGGATATTCTGGAGATTCGGGTCTGAGCTGGATAACCGTCCTGTGGCGGTTCCGGCCTGGTGGAAGCTCGTGTGTACCCGCCCGGTTCGCGGGTTAATACTCGCCGCCAGCGACTTCACGTACGTACCGAGCAGCTTGGTCAACTTGCGATATTCCAGCACGGTCCCGGGCAGCGCGTGCCGCCCGGCAAGTTCCTCCAGAACGCCGGAGTCGGTACTCGGACCGGTCTTGACCTTCTTGATCACGGGTAGGTCAAGGTCCTCGAACAGCACCACCGCCAGTTGCTTCGGCGAGTCGGGATTGAACTGTCTGCCTGCCAATTCGATTATCTTATCGTGTAGCAGGTCAACCTGCTTGGACAGGTCGACCTCCATCCGCTTGAGGGCCTGGAGGTCCAGCGTTATCCCCGCCTCCTCCATTGCAACCAGCACGGGCAGCAACGGCATCTCGAGGTCATCGAACAGGTCCGCCAGGCCCGGTTCGCCGGCGAGCATCTCGACCAGCGCATCGGCGAGGCGAAGCGTAACGTCGGCGTCCTCAGCCGCGTAAACCGCCACCATATCGGTCGGGACGGTGTCGATGGTTACCTGGTTCTTGCCCCGCCCGATAACGTCTGTGATCGGTATGCAACGGTGGTTGATGAACTCGGCGGCGAGGGCGTCCATCTTGTATGTCATACGGGTCGAATCGAGGACGTGGGCGGCGACCATAGTGTCGAAGAACTTTCCAGCCACCGTATAGCCCGCGTTGTTCAGAATGATGAGGTCGTATTTGAAATTCTGCCCGATCTTCTCGATCGCCGGATCCGCGAGTACCGGACCGAGCTTTTCGATCGCGAGATCCGCGTCGAGTGTGACCGCGCCCAGTGGTCCGCGAACGGGCAGATAGAACGCCTTGCCCGGCTCCCACGCCAGGGAAATACCCACGAGATCCGCCTTCATCGCATGGACCGAAGTAGTCTCGGTGTCCACCGCAAGGCGGTTGACTCCCTTCAGTTCGTTCAGCAGGGCGTCCAGCAATTCGGGCGTATCAACGCAACGGTAGTCGAAGTCGGAGGCGGTCGTTTCGTCGCTTTTGCTTTCAATCGGTTCGGAGGTCGGAGCGTCGGCCTGCCCGAGTTGCTCCAGCATGCGGTCGAATCCCAACTCGCGGAAAATCGGCGCCACCGCCGCCGAGTCAATTCCCGAGAACGCCATCGCGTCCAGATCGAGGTCGATAGGCACGTCCCGATCGAGCGTGACGAGTCTGCGAGAGAGATCTATCGTTTCGATCGCCGCCTGAAGATTGGCCGCAAGCTTCGGTGTCTGCTCGTGGGCATGGGCGAGTACTTCGTCAGCCGTTCCGTACTTGTCGATCAACTTCACCGCGGTTTTCGGCCCGACTCCCGGAACGCCCGGTATGTTGTCGGTGGTGTCGCCCATGAGCGTCTGGATCTCGATGGCCTTGTCGGGCGAGTATCCTTTCTTGGCCAAGATCGCCGCCGCGTCAAATGTCTCGTCCTTCATCGGATCGTATAGCACGACGTTCGGGCCTACCAGTTGGTCGAGATCTTTGTCGCGGCTTATGAGTACCACATGGACGTCCTCGCCGGCGAAGCGCTCGGCGGCGGTAGCCATTATGTCGTCGGCCTCGTATCCAACAGCGGCCAGGACGGGAATTCCGATCGCCTTGACGATTTCGATGATTCTCTTTGCCTGTGGATGGAAGTCATCGGGGGCAGGTTTTCTCGTGACCTTGTAGTCGCTGTAGATATCCTTGCGTTTGAGGTCCTTTATGGGCCCGTCGACGGCCATCGCAACGCAGTCGCCGTCAGTCATTCGAGTGTCGAGGAACTTCAGCAGCATCGCACAGAAAACGTACGTTGCGCGTGTAGGTTCGCCGGTGGGGCTGGTCAGATCACGGAAGGGAGCGTAGTATGCGCGGTATATCTGCGAGTGCCCGTCGATTACATACAGTGTTTTTGCCATAGGCCCGTGTCCTCTGCGAGCCCCAACGCTACAGTCATCGCACCCCGGCGTCAATGCTGCACTCGGATGAGTCGCATACTTGACAATGCCCGCGCCTGCGGCGATGCTTGCCCGGAGTAACAGTATCGAACCAGCGATCTACGAGGTGATACCGTGCGAAAGATAACCGCATGCATCCTGGCGGTAACGATTGTGACTGTAGTTTTGTCACCCCAGTCCCCGGCCGCTCCGCCGGCGAAGAAACCTTCGACCGCCCCGACAACCAGGCCTCGGGAACTCCGCCCTCTCCTCGGCGGTGTCATGTTCCCAAAGATACCGCTTGGAGCCAAAGATCCCGCGGCGATTATTATCGAGCCGAAGGGCGACACCGCCGAGGCCTTCGTTACCAAATGGCGCACGCGCCTGGTCGACAGCGGTTTCTGCGTCTTCCAGACCCGCGCCCCTGCCGACGGATGGAAAGGCCCCGACGGGCCAAGACTCATCAAAGAGTTCGACAAGATGGTCACCAAGGGCAATGCAGGCGGGGGGTGGGCCATCGTCAGGAAGGTCAATCCCAATCGAATCCTTGTCGTCGCCCAGCGCGACGGCGGGCCTGCTGCAATTTCGCTGATCGAAGAACACCCCAGGCGAATAGCGGGCGCGCTGCTGATCTCGGTGTCGCCGTGGGTTCACAAACCTCAGAGTATCAGGCTGTGGCGCCCGAGCAAGGCTGCATGGTCAATACCGATCTGGGCGACCATGCCCGTTAACATCAAGAGCGGGGCCCCGACGCTGTTGCTGTGGCGGAGGATTGCCTCCGCCAGGCCCAAAGGGGCGTCGTTGACGGTAGACCCACGTCTTGCAAAAGGCGACAGCGAACCGGGCCGGAGTATCTCAAAGTGGATCGGAGCTATTGCATCCGGCAAGAAACCTCCAGCGGGAACGGACAGTCAAGTGCTGGTGGAGACGAAACGCTATAAGGGTCCGGCCAAGCAACTTCTGACCGCAATGCAGGTAACCGGTCCCGCCGACGCGGGTGAGCGATTCACGAAGACCGAAGGCCCGATGGTCCTCGATGTGACCGCCCCCGATAAGTGGCGGAGGGCTGTTCGGGGCGAGCGGAAGTACGATCGCGACGAGATGCCCTACGTGCAGATATATCTGTCTCCGGCTCCAGGCAGTATGCTCTTTGCGCGGGCCAACGCCGCCAAATGGGACGGAGACGCCAACGGTCTGCTCGACCAATACGAAAGACGCCTCGCCGACGGCGGGTTCCTGGCGATCAGGTACTCGCGATGGCAGGCCAAGGGCTATTCGCTACAGATTTCCTCGGTTCTTTGGCCCACGAGAGGAAAATGGCATCGCTGGCTCGTATTGGCCGCTGCCGGTCCGGGCAAGAAGAACGCGCCGGGCGCTCCAATGGTCCTCGTTATGGATGCCTCGGACATTCCCGACGTTAACCGGATGGCCGCCGCCATGAAACGCATACTGCCCAGCGTTTCGGTTAAGTGGAAGGGCGAACCGAAGAAGTAATCGCTAATATGACGAGCAGTGCATCGAGATCCAGAAATCCCCGCAGATCGCCCAAGCGGGTGGTCGGGCTGATGTCCGGAACGTCCGCTGATGGAGTTGATGCGGCGATCGTGGATTTTTCGCATAATGGGAAACCAAGCCTCGTTGCGTTCAGAACGTATCCTTACAGCCCAACCGTTCGGCGTCGCGTACTCGATCTCTCGCACGCCGAACGCATATCTCTCGACGAACTGGTCCGGATGGACTTCCTGCTCGGCGAGCTATTCGCCGATGCGGTGATAGCTCTTGCAGGCCAAACGCGTATTGAACTTGGCGGGATCGACCTTATCGGCTCGCACGGTCAGACTGTGCGTCATCTGCCCCAAACCGTCAGATTCTGCGGGCGGGATATCCGCGGGACAATCCAGATCGGACAAGCCGCGGTGATCGCCGAACGAACGGGAATTGCCACAGTCTCGGACTTTCGCCCGCGCGACATCGCGGCGGGGGGGCTCGGCGCTCCGCTGGTTCCGCTTACTGATTGGATGCTGTTCGGTAACAAACGCCTGAAGCGCGCCGTACAGAATATCGGCGGGATTGCCAACGTGACTTATCTCGGCGCACTGTCCGGACCGGAATCGATAATCGCCTTCGACACCGGGCCTGGAAACATGATCATCGATCATCTCGTTACCGCGATTACCGGCGGGCGAAAGCGTTTCGATCGCGACGGGCGAATTGGCGCCGCGGGCAAGGTCCATCGCCCGACACTCCGCAGGCTCATGAAGGCAGCCTACTTTCGCCGCGTCCCGCCGAAGACCACCGGACGCGAACTGTTCGGACGCGACTTTGCAGAGAAGCTCTTGAAACGCGCCCGGGCCGACGGGCTCTGCGATTCGGACATCATCGCAACGGCCACCGATTTCACCGCTGCGTCAATTGCCGACGCCTACAACCGCCACCTGCCCGCGAAACCGGATGAAGTAATCCTGTGCGGCGGGGGGGCCAGGAACCCGTCGCTCGTTGCGATGCTTACCGAACGGCTTGTCGGTATGAAGGTCATGACCCTCGACGAGTACGGGATGGACCCGGACGCCAAAGAGGCGATCTCCTTTGCCATGTTGGCGCGATTGACGGCCCGCAACGAATCGGGAAACGCACCGCCCGCCACCGGAGCCTCACACCCCGTCATCCTCGGAAACATCACACCAGCACCCCGGAAACACCGATGAAAGACCGCTCGAAACTCACCACCGAACAGCGAAACCCCCGCAGCCGCGGTATCGATTCGCTGAACTCGCTAGAGATCGTCGACATTATCAACGCCGAAGACGCACTCGTCGCCCAGGCAGTCGGAAAGGAGCGCAAAGCCATCGCTGTCGCCGTCGATCTGATTACCGAGCGATTCCGGCGGGGGGGCAGGTTGTTTTACGTGGGCGCCGGCACGAGTGGGCGACTGGGCGTCCTCGACGCGTCCGAATGCCCGCCAACGTTCGGCTCGCCTCCATCGATGGTCCAGGGAATTATCGCAGGCGGCCGCCGCGCACTGGTGCGTTCAGCTGAGGGCGCCGAAGACCACGCATCCGACGGCCGCGACGCCATCAACGCCAAAAAGATAACCGATCGCGACACGGTCGTAGGCATCGCCGCGTGCGGGCTCACGCCATACGTTGTGGGCGCCTTGGCGCAGGCCAGACGCCTCGGAGCCGCGACGATAATGCTCACCTGCAACCCGCAGATCGCTTCGCTTCTCAAGTTTAACGTCACGATCAACCCGATAGTCGGACCCGAAGTCGTCACCGGTTCGACCCGTATGAAAGCTGGAACCGCCACCAAACTCGTCCTCAACACCCTCACCACCGCCGCCATGATCCGCATGGGCAAGGTTCACGATAATCTCATGGTCGACCTGAAAGCCTCATGCGCCAAACTCCGCGACCGCTCCGAGCGGATCGTAATGGAACTGACAGGTTTAACCCGCCGTCAATCCGCCAAGCTCCTGGCAGACGCGCGCGGCGGAGTAAAAGTAGCAGTAGTAATGCACTTCCGCGGAGTCACGCGAACCGCCGCCGCAAGAATCCTCAAAGAATCAAACAACTCCCTGAGAGAAGCGATCGAAGCGGGCAAGTAAAGTCCTGACACAGCACAGCAAAGACTTGAGGACACAGAGATCTGGAAAAATTTCAAAAGGTGATGCAAAGCCCCGCGGAGCGTGTATTGTATGATACGAGTTGAATTAACGGTTACTACAACCCGCACAGGGAGCAAGAGATGAAGACCGTAGCATGGGTTTGTTTGATTGTACTGACCGCCGCCGGACCGAACATCGCCCGCGCCGAGGCGCCGATCGATTTCAAGGATATCCTCTTCATCAAGCGTCAGTTCCTGTCGGGGGGCGGAAACCACATGTGCGATCAGTATTTCGGGTTTCACGCGGTTCGGGGCGGGGGCGTGTTCATCCTCGAAAACGCGTTCTCGGACAAGCCCGCGGTCCGCGACGTCCTGAAAAACTCCCTCTGCAAGAACGGGCGGTTCAAGGGACGCAACCTCCCGGCGGGCAGTTACCTCTCGCCCGACCTTTCATACGACGGTAAAACGATTCTCTTCGCCTTCACAGAGGCCGAAAGAACCCGCTACAAGTGGACCCCAAAAAGCACATTTCATATCTTCAAGGTCGGCGTCGACGGTTCCGGATTGACCCAACTCACCGACGGTAACAAGAATGATTTCGACCCCTGCTGGATGCCCAACGGGCGAATACTGTTCAACAGCGAGCGCCGCGGCGGTTTCGGTCGCTGCCACGCCCGCCCCGTACCGAGCTACACCCTGCATACCATGAATCCCGACGGCAGCGATATCGTCTGCATCAGCTACCACGAGACCAATGAGTGGCATCCGAGCATCGACAACGACGGTATGATCGTCTACACCCGCTGGGATTATATCGATCGCGGGTTCAACCAGGCGCACCATCCGTGGATAACTTCTCCTGACGGGCGAGATCCGCGGTCGATACACGGGAACTTCAAGAGCAAACAAGGCGATAACCCGGTGATGGAACTGGACGTCAGGGCGATACCGGGGTCCAAAAGGTACGTCGCTACGGCCGCCGCTCATCACGGGCAGGCTTACGGTTCGCTGATCATGATCGACCCGAAGGTGGAAGACGACAACAAGATGGCGCCGATCACCATTCTCACGCCGGACGCCAAGTTCCCCGAATCAAACACCGGTTCGGGTAACGATGTGAAATACGGTACGGCCTGGCCGCTCAGCGAGCGTTACCATCTCTGCGTATACGATGAAAAGGGCGCCGCCCGGCGCGGAGCGAAAAACAACTTCGGTATCTATCTCCTGGACGCCAAGACTCACGAAAAGAAACTGCTGTACCGAGATCCGGCGATATCCTGCCTGAGTCCGATACCGGTGCGCCGGCGCAAAACCCCGCCGCTGGTCCCGCACAGGACGGCCGTTGGCAAACCGCTCGCGCCGGGACAAACGTTCAATCCCGACGTGTACAAGAACATCCCGGCGACCGGTACAGTCGGAGTCATGAACGTCTATGACAGCACGCTGCCTTTTCCCAAAGGAACAAAGATAAAGTATCTGCGAATCATAAACGTCCTGCCGAAGACCACGCCGCACCACCACAAACCGCAGATCAGCTACGGCGTCGAGAAGTTCGCAAGGTCCGTCCTGGGAACCGTACCGGTGGAAGACGACGGTAGCGCGCTGTTCACGATGCCCGCGGGCAGGTGCGTATTCTTCCAGGCGCTCGACGAGAACATGGAGGCCGTGCAGTCGATGCGGTCCGCCACCTACGTCCACCCCGGCGAAAAGTTGTTCTGCAACGGTTGCCACGAACCGCGCAAGAAAACCTCGTCGATGGCCGCAAACCCAAAGGCCCTGCGCCGCAAACCGTCGGTGATAGCGCCGGACGTCGACGGATCGAATCCGTTCAGCTTCCCGCGCCTCGTCCAACCGGTGCTCGAAAAGAACTGCGTGCCATGCCACGTCAAGAAGCTCAAGGACGCCAAGACCAAGAAGAAGCCCCCGGACCTGCGGAAGGGCGAGTACCTCAAGGACAGGAGGCATTGGTACACCTCGTACATCAACCTGCGGACCTATGCGTTCTACTACGGACCGCTGGGTGGATACGATCGCTGGCAGGGGGCGATTACCGTACCGGGCAAGTTTGGCGCCAAGGCCTCCAAGCTGTATGCGATGCTGAAGAAGGGGCATAACGACGTGAAGCTGTCGAAACCCGAGATGCACCGGATCACCCTCTGGCTCGAGTGCAATTCCGACTTCTTCGGCGCCTACGAGAATACAAGAGCCCAGGCCGAAGGCAAGATCGTCGCCCCTGCGATGAACTAGCCCTTAAACAAACTGCAGGAGCAATCATGCCTGACCGTATTCATGGTAGCCACCGACGCGGGCTCGTGGAAGAAAAGAACAAAGAGTAGAGTCCACGAAGTGGGCGATTCATGCAATCACCCGCTGCGTCAGTTTTCATTTTCCTGATAACCTTGACGCAGCCGAGCGTAATGCCGTTTCATAACAGCATGGATGTCAAACTTACCATGAACCATAAACTGCTTATCCCCGCCCGGCGATTGCGGCGGACGCGTGGGGTGTTCGTCTGGGGCGATCAGGTAGTTCTGGCGTCGCCCAGGGCGGTTGATGCCTTGCCGCTCAGGCGCCTGGCCGCCACGCTTAAGAGACTTTTGGGTGTCCGGGGCCGGGTTGTTCGGAGCGTTGATGGGGCGTCCGTGCGGATTAATCGCAATCTCAAATCTGACTGCGCGGAGGCTTACAAAATCGTTGTTTCTCCGGGCGGGATCGAGATATCCGCCGGCGGTGATGCCGGCGCGTATTACGGGGTTATGACTCTGCGGGAGTTGGTGAGAACTCATGGGCGGCGCCTGCCGGGATGCGTTATTAACGATCGGCCGGACTTTCGGCGGCGGGGGGTTTATATGGACTGCTCGCGGGGAAAGGTTCCCACTGTCGACACTATCAAGGCGTTAGTCGAGCGGTTGGCGGGGTGGAAGATCAACGAGTTGCAGCTTTACTTCGAGAACGTTTTTAAGTTCGCTTCGCATCCAAAGATCGGGCGGGGGTATTCGGCTTACAACGCTTCGGATGTGCTGGAAATACGAGCCCATTGTGAAAAACATCATGTGCGGCTGGTCGGGTCGCAGGCTACGTTCGGGCATATGGAGAAGATTCTCAAGCTGAAAGACTACCAGCATCTGGGCGAGTTGGCGGGTTTTCGCGGGCATCGGGGCGGGATGACACTTTGTCCGGGCGATCCGGGTTCGCTCGCGCTGGTGCGTGATATGCTCGGCGAGTTGGCTCCACTGTTTGCGACTACAGATTTCAACATCTGCGGTGATGAACCGTGGGAACTTGGGCAGGGGCGTTCAAAGCGGCGAGTGGGACGCCTGGGTGTGGGGAAAGTCTATCTGCGATTTCTCGATAAGGTGATTGGGGTGTGTCGCCGACTCGGTAAGCGGGCGAACATCTGGTCCGATATCGTGCTGGCGTATCCTGAGTTGCTTGGCGAGTTACCCGATGACATAACGCTGTTGAACTGGGAATACGAAGCCGCCGGACCGCGGATCGCCCGGACCGCTGAGATCGCGGCGACCGGTTTGCCGTTTATGGTATGCCCGGGCACGAGCGGGTGGTTGACGCATGGGACGCGGTTGGCGAACGCGATGGCGAATGTGCGGAACTTTGCTGCCGCCGGTCGGAAGTTCGGCGCTGAGGGCCTGCTGAACACCGACTGGGGCGACTACGGGCACCGCAACTTCCTGGGCGTTAGCCTGCATGGGCTCGCGCACGGCGGGGCGCACGGGTGGTATGGGCGGGGTGCGGATGATGTGACGTTCACGCGGCGATTCTGCGAGCATGTGTTTGGTGAAACCACCGGGCGTCTGGCCGGTGCGATCGAGCAGTTGGGGGCCGCACGCGATCTGGCAGGATGCAGGCTTTATTATGCGCTTGTCGAACGAGACGGCGAGGAGGTTGGAAAGATCGATGTCGACGGTGCGAAGGATGCGATCGAACAACTATCGGCGGGATGTCTCTGGCCGGTCGCGACGGCGGGGGGGATGGATCGCTTCGAGCGGGTCGCGTTGCGTGAGATGAAGTTGGCCGGCGAGATGGATTTGCTCGCGTGCAGGCGGGCGCTGACGGTGCGCGACATCCGGGCGGGGGTGAGTGTCCCGCCTGCCGAGTTGCGGAATCTGAAGCGCCGCCTGGTATCGCTACCGGGGAGGTTCGAGTCGCTCTGGTTGGCGAGGAACCGAAAATCGCGACTGGATGATAACGTGCGCCTGCTGAATCGCGCATCGAATCTTGGGGGGAGTTGACATTCCGGCGGCGAACGCATAGGATTCAGTGCCTACTGAATGACCAACTGTGGATAAGGAGACCCACATGGCATCTGAAAATGTCCTGGAAATTACCGACGAGAATTTTGAGGCCGAGGTCAAGAACGCCCAACTCCCGGTCCTGCTGGACTTCTGGGCCGAATGGTGCATGCCCTGCAAGATGCTCGCGCCCGTGATCGAGGAAATCGCAAACAAGTACGCCGGCAGGATAAAGGTCGGCAAGCTCGATACCGATAATGCGAAAGAGGCGGCGCTCGAATTCGGTATCAGCGCCATACCGACCGTTATCATCTTCAACAAAGGCGAAGCAGCCAATCGGTTCGTCGGCCTGCAGCAGAAGGGCGACCTGATCGAGGCCATCGACGAACTGCTGCAGTGAATCGCTCGACAGTACAATGAACTCTCTAACGCGGGATGAAGTTCGCGCGGTAGACCGTGCGGCGATCGAAGGTTTGGGGATACCGGGCCTGATCCTCATGGAGAACGCCGGGCGAAACTGCGCCGACGCGATCGAAAATTTCCTGGACGCCGGAAGATCATTCAGCATTGCAATTGTTGCGGGCCCGGGTAACAACGGCGGTGACGGTTACGTCATCGCACGCCACCTCGCGATGCGAGGATTTCGCGTAATTACGTGCATTATCTGCCCCGCGGAAAAGATCTCCGGCGACGCGGCCGTAAACCTGCAGGCAATCTCGGCGCTGCAACACGATATACGATTTCTGAGCGACGAGCAGTTGACGGGCCTCGCCGCGAGCCTCGCCGAGTTCGACGTTGTGGTTGATGCGATAGGGGGTACGGGCATCCGAGGCGCTCTTCGCGGGGATGCGGCGGTCGCCGTCGAGCAGATCAATGCCTCCGGGCGGTCCGTCGTGGCGGTGGACATACCAACGGGCCTGGATTGCGATACCGGACAGGCCGACGGACCTGCTGTCCGCGCCGACCTGACGGTAACGTTCGTAGCCGCCAAGAGGGGCTTTGAACTTGGGCGGGCTTGCGACTATACCGGTGCGGTGGTTGTCGCTGACATAGGGATACCCGCGGACCTGGTGCGCTCCATTGCACCGAAATCCGATTAATAGCTTTCGCTCGCCTCGACGTCTTCGTATACTGGGTTCCCAAGAAGTGGGTGCCGCCAGGCGTCCTGATATTTACGCAAACGCCCAGACTAGTCCGAGGTTATCATGCCACTGATTTCGATGAGAGTGTTGCTGGACCACGCCGCCGAGAACGATTACGGCGTGGCCGGCTTGAACGTTAACAATATGGAACAGATCCAGGCGATCATGATCGCCGCCCGGGAGACCGATTCGCCGGTGATTATCCAAGCCTCTCGCGGCGCCCGGGCCTACAGCAACGATGCCTACCTGCGTCACCTGATGCTGGCGGCGGCGGAGTTGAACCCGACGATCCCGATCGTGATGCACCTGGACCACGGGAACAGCGCCGAAACCTGCGCCAGCGCCATCGAGCAGAACTTCACGTCGGTGATGATGGACGGATCGCTCGACGTCGCGGGCAAGGAACCGAGCAGTTTCGAGTACAACGTCGAAGTCACCAGGAAGGTAGTCGACGCCGCCCACGCCGTCGGCGTTTCGGTCGAAGGCGAGATCGGCGCCCTGGGGGGTATTGAAGACGGTCACGGGGCCGGGCTCAGCGAAGAAGAGGCCCAGGAACATCTGAGCGATCCTGACGAGGCTGAGAAGTTCGTCGCCCTGACCGGTGTAGACGCGCTGGCGCTGGCGATCGGGACCAGCCACGGGGCTTACAAGTTCAAGAAAAAGCCTACCGGGGACGTCCTGAAGATGGACCTGATTGTGGAAATCCATCGCCGCCTGCCGAACACGCACCTGGTGATGCACGGTTCGTCATCGGTGCCCCAGGAGCTTCAGGATATCATCAACGATCACGGTGGCGAGTTGAAGCAGACCTACGGCGTACCGGTCGAAGCGATTCAGAAGGGCATCGCCAACGGTGTCCGAAAGGTAAACGTGGATACCGACAATCGCCTGGCGATGACCGGCGCGATCCGCACGGTATTTGCTGATGATCCCGCGCAGTTCGATCCGCGCAAGTATCTCGGCCCGGCCCGTGACGCGATGGTCGAAGTGTGCAAAGCTCGCATGATAGCGTTCGGGCAAGCCGGTCAGGCGGGCGGTGTCCCAATCAAGACCTGCAAAGAGATGGTCGACTTCTACCTCTAAGACATCCCCGCCCGATGAGGCGAATAGACAATAAAGAAGCTCGGAGACCACGCAGATCTCCGGGCTTCTCTTTCGTGGTATTTGATTGTGCGGCTCAGACGACCTTCAACTGCCCGAATCGCCGCTTTCCGACCTTGAGCACCTGCCCGTCGGACGGTTCGATCTCCGCGTCGATTGAGGCGATGTTCCGGGCGTCAATGCTGACGGCGCCCTGCTTGACGAGGCGTTTTGCCTGTCCTCGGGATTCGGCGAATTCAGCGAGGCAGATGAGTTCCACGATTCCGATTGGCCCAGCGGGGACTGCGATTTCAAGCATGTCGGCGGGAACGTCGTGCTGCTTGAATACCCTGTCGAATTCCTCTGCCGCCGCGTCACCTGCCGCTGCGTCGTAGTACTGTGCGACGATCATTTTGCCCAGCTCAACTTTGGCCTGTTTCGGGTGCGTTTGTGACGGGTCGGTGAATATTGCAATCTGGTCGACCGGCAGGTCGGTCAGCAGAGTGAAGTAGTTGTCCATCAGCGTGTCGGGAATGCTCATGACCTTTCCGAACATGTCGTTGGGTTCGTCGGTCACGCCGATGTAGTTACCCTTGGACTTGCTCATTTTTTCCGTGCCGTCGAGTCCAACGAGAATCGGCATGACCAGCACGATCTGCGGTTTCTGCCCGGAGGCCTTCTGCAGGTCGCGCCCGACGAGGT